>NZ_JBEXDT010000059.1:0-59543 GCF_040605905.1 Nonomuraea sp. NPDC005501
GGCCGCGCGATCGAGGGTCGGCACGGCCCGCGCCGCCGACCAGGAGGCCCAGCGGGCCGTGGCCGCGCTGCGGGCCCGCGCCGAGGCGCTGGAGCTGGGCCTGGCCCGGGGTGCCGACGGCGGCGCGGCGCTGGTGGAGACGGGCATGTCGGGGGTGCTGGGCCCGCTGGCGGCCTCGCTCCAGGTCGCGCCGGGCGCCGAGGCGGCCCTCGCCGCCGTGCTCGGGCCGGTGGCCGAGGCCATCGCGGTCGAGTCGGTGGGCGCGGCGGTCGAGGCGCTGGAGCTGCTGCGCGGCAAGGAGGCCGGCCAGGCCACCCTGCTCGTGGCGGGGGCCGGAGAGGCCGAGGAGCGGGGCGCGGCGCCCGAGGGCGGGGAGTGGGCGGCCGACCTGGTCGGCGTGCCCGGCCCGCTGAGGGGCTCCGTCGCCCGGGTGCTCGACGGCGTCGTCGTCGTGAACGACCTCGCCGCCGCGCGCCGTCTCGTCGAGGGGCACCCCGGGCTGCGCGCCGTCACCCGGGGCGGCGACCTCGTCGCCGCCCACCTGGCCAGCGGCGGCTCCGAGGGCGGCACCTCGGTCCTCCAGGTACGGGCCGCGCTCGATGACGCCCTGGCCGATTTGGAGGAGGCCGAGGCCCGCGCGGAGCAGACCGCGACCGGCCTGGACGACGCGCTGGCCGCCGAGCAGGAGGCGCAGGCGGCCGTGGAGGCCGCCCAGGCGCGCGTGGCCGAGGCGCAGACCGCCGCCGACACCGCCCAGGCCGGCGTCAGCGCCGCGCAGGGCGCGCTGGACCAGGTCAGCGCCCGCCAGCGGGAGGCCGACCGGCGCAACGCCGACGCCGCCCGCCGGCTGGCGCAGCTCGAAGCCGCCGCCAAGGCCGCGCACGACGAGGCCGAGCGCCTGGCCCGCGGCGTCACGACCGCCGAGGAGGCCCGTGCCGAGGGCCTGGAGGAGCTGGCCGAGCTGGAGATGCGGCTCGCCGAGGCCGAGTACTCCCAGGAGCTGGAGACCGAGCCCACCACCGAGGCCCGCGACGAGCTGGCGGCGGCCTGCCAGGCGGCCCGGCAGCGGGAGATGGAGGCCGGTCTCCAGGTGCGCACGGCCGAGGAGCGGGTCAAGGGCATCGAGGGGCGCGCGGACGGCCTGCTGAGGGCCGCGCAGCGGGAGCGCCAGGAGCGGGCCCAGGCGGCCGCCCAGCGCGCCCGCCGCCGCCGTCAGGCGAGCGTGGCGGAGGCCGTGAGCAAGGGCGCCCGGCAGGTGCTGGCCGCCCTGGCCGCCTCCGTCGAGCTGGCGGCGCGCGAGCGCGACGAGGCCGACCTGGCCCGCGTCGCCGTCGACGCCGAGCTCAAGCAGGTCCGCCTGCGGGTGCGCGAGCTCACCCAGGAGCTGGACAAGCTGGTCAACAGCGTCCACGGCAGCGAGATGGCCCGCACCGAGCAGCGGCTGCGCCTGGAGCAGATGGAGCAGCGGGCGATGGACGAGTTCGGCGTCGAGACCGAGACGCTGATCTCCGAGTACGGCCCCGACGCCCCGGTGCCGGGCGAGCCGCCCGTGCCGTACGTGCGGGAGGAGCAGGAGAAGCGGGCCCGCGCGGCCGAGCGGCAGATGCAGCAGCTCGGCAAGGTCAATCCGCTGGCGCTGGAGGAGTTCGCGGCGCTCGAGGAGCGGCACGCGTTCCTCAACTCCCAGCTGGAGGACCTCAAGAAGACGCGGCGCGACCTGATGACCGTGGTCAAGGAGGTCGACGACCGGGTGGAGCAGATGTTCGCCTCCGCCTACGAGGACGTGGCCCGCGAGTTCGAGCAGATCTTCGGCAGGGTCTTCCCGGGCGGCGACGGCCGGCTGGTGCTCACCGACCCCGAGGACATGCTGACCACCGGCATCGAGGTGGAGGCCCGGCCGCCGGGCAAGAAGGTCAAGCGGCTGTCGCTGCTGTCGGGCGGCGAGCGGTCGTTGACGGCGGTGGCGTTCCTGGTCTCGATCTTCAAGGCGCGGCCGTCGCCGTTCTACGTCATGGACGAGGTCGAGGCGGCGCTCGACGACACCAACACGCAGCGGCTGCTCACCCTCTTCGAGGAGTTGCGGCAGAGCTCGCAGCTCATCGTCATCACGCACAACAAGCGGACGATGGAGATCGCCGACGCCCTGTACGGCGTGTCGATGCGCGGTGACGGCGTGACGCAGGTGATCAGCCAGCGCATGCGCGAGCGCGAACCCGCCTGAGCCCGCCTCTTCTCCCACGGGACAGGTGATCCGGCCCTCGCGGCAGGTGTGACGGCGCGCGGAGCGGGCACCAGGTTCGCCGGCGGCGTGATCGCGGCCTGGCACGGGCGGGTCGCCCGGCCCGGGACGCGATCGGCGTGGCCCTGGTCATGACCACGACGGACGATCTGGAAAACTGACTTCTTGTGGATGGTTACCTCGGCGTCATAGTGATCGTGGTCGTCGTCGCCCTCGTGGCGGCCGGCGGCCTCTTCCTGCTCTTCAGACCGGGCGGCAGGTCGGCGCCGCCGGTCGAGCCGCCCGAGACGGCGCCCCTCCCGGAGGACCAGGAGAAGGAGCGCCCGGCCACGGGGGCCGAGGAGGGCGAAGGAGCGACCACCACGCTCCCTCCGCCGGTCAAGCCGGCCGAGCCGATGGTCGTCACGCCCGAGGTGGAGATCCCGCCGCCGTCCGCCGGGCGGATGGTGCGGCTGCGCTCGCGGCTGGCCCGTTCGCAGAGCGCGCTCGGCCGTGGCCTGCTCGACCTGCTGTCCCGTGACCGGCTCGACGACGACGTGTGGGACGAGGTCGAGGAGCTGCTGATCAAGGCCGACGTCGGCGTCGCGCCGACCCAGGCGATCGTGGAGGAGCTCCGCACCCGCGTCAAGGTGCTCGGCAGCCGCACGCCCGACGAGGTGCGCGCGCTGCTACGCGAGCAGCTGCTCGTCCAGGTCAACCCCGACCTCGACCGCACCCTGCACGTCCAGCCCCACGGTGAGCGGGCCGCGGTGGTGCTCGTGGTCGGCGTCAACGGCACCGGCAAGACCACCACGACGGGCAAGCTCGCGCGCGTCCTCATCGGCGACGGAAAGAAGGTCGTCCTCGGCGCGGCCGACACGTTCCGCGCGGCCGCGGCCGACCAGCTCCAGACCTGGGGCGACCGGGTCGGCGCCGAGGTCGTGCGCGGCCCGGAGGGCGGCGACCCCGCCTCGGTGGCCTTCGACGCCACGGCCAGGGGCATCGCGGACAAGGCCGACGTCGTCATCGTGGACACGGCGGGCCGTCTGCACACCAAGACGGGCCTGATGGATGAGCTGGGCAAGGTCAAGCGGGTCATCGAGAAGAAGGCCACGGTCGACGAGGTGCTGCTGGTGCTCGACGCCACCACCGGCCAGAACGGCATGCGGCAGGCCCAGGTGTTCGGCGAGGTGGTCAACATCACCGGCATCGCGCTGACCAAGCTCGACGGCACGGCCAAGGGCGGCATCGTCATCTCGGTCCAGCGGGAGCTGGGGGTTCCGGTCAAGCTGGTGGGTCTCGGCGAGGGGCCCGACGATCTGGCGCCCTTCGACCCCGAGGTGTTCGTGGACGCGATCATCGGGGAATAAAGACCCAATATTTTCGGATATAGCCGCCCAAATTATGACGGCTTCCGAAAATGGATAGGAAATTTGATTTACCCGGAAAAGCCTTGATCGCCGGACTTGGCGTGTGTTCACATGAACCGGTCATCCGAGAGATCGCCCCGCGACGGTTCGCGACGGTCTCGTCATGCAACACGAGAGGCACCCGATGAAGAAGGTCGTCGTCCACAAGCCCGGAACCGTGAAGCCTTCCGGCGCGGCCGCTCCGCGACACACCCACTGATTCCCACCCGGCCGGCGTCCCCACGAGGGGCGCCGGCCGAGGCGCGACCGGAGACGGATCACGGAAGAAGGTTCGGGTGGACACGATCGTCCTGGACGCCGACCGCAGGCTCCACGGCCCCTACACGCTCGCAGCCGCGCTGCTGGACCACCTGGTGCCCGAGGCGCTGGCCCGCCGGCCCGACCTCGTCGCCGCGTACGACATCGAGATCGGGGTCGCGGCGCCGCACCTGGCGATTCCACGGAGCAGGCGCACCCTGGCCGAGACCCTGCCCAGGGGACAGCGCATCCTCATCCCCGGCGCCCGCCGGACGTTGCGCGTCGCGAACGGGCTGGCCGAGTTCGTCCGCGACCACCTGAGCCGGACCGGTCCCCTGACCGTCACCGCCGACAACCTCGGGGAGGCCGACCCGACCGACGCCGAGCTGGTCGAGGTGCTGCGCAGGCGGGTGGACCCGGGCCTGCTGCGCGTCGTCGCCGGCCGGCGCGCGCCCGCGGACAAGCCGCTGAACGCCGACTTCGACCGCTTCCGCGACGAGGGATTCCACCACGCCATGGCCGAGGCCGGCCTGGAGGCGCTGCGCGGCCTCTCCCAGGACGGCGACCCGGAGGGCCGGCGGCTGCTGGTGCAGCGGGTGGGCGCCGCGCTGGAGGCCATCGAGCGGGAGGACGAGGCCCGCGCCCTGTACGACGGGTCCCGCCGCCTGAGCACCGACCCCAAGCACCGCGCCACGATCGCGTACGCCACCGCCATGCTGCTGGTACGCCACCACGACCTCGCCCGGCGCGACCCCGAGGAGGCTCTGGCCTGGGTCAACGAAGCCGTCACGATCACCTCGCTGCTGCCCGACGCCCGCGAGCGCGCCTTCCACCTGGGCTTCGACCTCAACGGCAAGGCCCTGGTCGAGGTGCGCAGAGGCAACCTGGTGGCGGCGCTCGACCTGGTGTGCCAGGCCATCGACCTGGCCGAGGCGCATCTCGGCGGCACGCACCCGATCCACCGGCTCGTGCTGTACGCCAACCGCGCCCAGCTCCTGGCCGCCGCCGGGCGCACCCAGGAGGCGCTGGCCGACTACGCGATCGCCATCGGCACCGACCCCGGCTACCCCGACTACTACCTGGACCGCGGCACCCTGCTGCACAAGCTGGGCCGCCACGAGGACGCGAGAGCCGACTTCGAGGCCGCGATCCGCCTCAGCCCGCCGTTCCCGGAGGCGTACTACAACCGGGCGGAGGTCCGCTACGCGACCGGCGACCTCGACGGCGCGCTCGCCGACCTCGACCACACGCTCGACCTCGACCCGGACTTCGCCCCCGCGTACGTCAACCGCGCGGGGCTGCTCGCGGCGGCGGGCGAGCACGCCGCGGCCCGGCGCGACGTGGAGCGGGGGCTCGCGCTCGACCCGCGCAGCCCGCATCTCCGGTGCGTGCTCGGGCAGGTCGAGGCGGCCGAGGGCCGGCCGGCGGAGGCCGTGGCCGCGTTCGACGCCGCGCTGGACCTGGACCAGGACCTGGTGGCCGCCTGGGCCGGCCGGGCCGCCGTGTCGTACGAGGAGGGCGACCACGACGCCGCGCTGTCCGACCTCACGCGGGCGCTGAAGCTGGAGGAGACGGCCGAACTGCTGTTCAACCGGTCCCTGGTGCACAGCGCCGCGGGACGGCCGGAGGCGGCGCGAGGCGACCTCCTGCGGGCCGCGCGGCTGGCACCCGGAGATCCCGACATCCGGCGGGCGCTCGCGGAGGCGTGAGGCGTGGGCCGGTCCTACTGGCTCCTGCTCGGCGGGTTCCTCACCTCGTCGCTGGGCACGTGGATCTACCGGCTGGCGCTGCCCCTCCTGGTGTACGACCTGACGGGGTCGCCGCTCGCGACCGGCGTGGTCTACGTCGTGGAGTACGTCCCGTACCTGCTGCTGGGGATGGTCGGCGGGGTGCTCGCGGACCGGTTCGACCGCAGGCGGCTGCTGGTGCTGGGCGACGTGGTGTCCGGGGTCGTCACGCTGGTGCTGGCCACGATGGTGACGCTGGGCGTGCGGCGGCTGTGGCCCCTCTACCTGGTGGCGCTGCTGCTGGCGGCGGTCGATCCGCTCTACCAGCCGGCCTTCCGGGCCGTGCTGCCGTCGCTGGTGCCGCCGGAGCGGCTGCCGCAGGCCAACGCGCGCGTCCACATCGGCGAGCACGCGGTGAACACGGCGGGGCCGGTGGCCGGCGGGGCGCTGGTGGTGGCGTTCGGCTACCAGGCCGCGGTGTACGTGGACGCCGGGTCGTTCCTGCTGTCGGCGCTGCTCACCGGCTTCATCGGCGGCGGGCGTGCGGCCGCCACGGGCCACCGCGTCCCGGCAGGCGAAGGGGCAGGGGCGGTGGTCGATGGCTGCGGACGTACGGGAGGGCCTGCGGTTCCTGCGCGGGGACCGGGCCGTGCTGACGACCGCGGTCACCTCCTTCGCCTGCAACTTCGGCGTGTGGCTGCTGCTGGCGAACCTCGTCTACTACCTCAGCTCCTACCACGGGTTCACGCCGGGCGAGGTGGGCGTCGTCTACGCCTTCCAGGGGGCGGGGGCGGTCGTGGGGGCGCTGCTCGGCGGGCGGCTGATCCGGTCGTGGCCGCCGGGGCCGATCGTCACCTGGTCGCTGGCGGGCGGCGGGGCGGCGATGCTGCTCATGGCCGCCGCCCGCGGCCCGGTCCTGATCGGGCTGGCCTGGACGGGGCAGTTCGCGGCGGCGGGGGCGATGGTCGTGGCGACGGCCACCGTACGGCAGCGGCTCGTCCCCGACCACCTGCTGGGCCGGGTGCTCGGCACGGCCCGGATGATCGCGTTCGCGTCGATCCCGCCGGCGGCGCTGGCGGCCGGGCTGTTCGAGTCGGCGGTGCGGGACGCGTACGCGGTCATGGTGTTCGCCGGCCTGAGCTGGCTGGCGATCGCCGCCGGGGTGGCCCGCTCGCCCCTGCGGCGGCTGACCGCCGATGATCTCAGGACCGGGACAGCGGCCGGATCGGCACCACCAGCGGAGTCCCCGCGACCGGATCCTGGATGACCTTGGCGTCCAGCTCGAACACCTCGCGCATCAGCTCCTCGGTCAGCACCTCCTCCGGTGTGCCCGCGGCGACCACCCGGCCGGCGCGCATGGCCACCAGCCGGTCGGCGTAGCGGGCCGCGAGGTTGAGGTCGTGCAGGACCATCACGATGGTCCGGCCCGCCTCCTGGTGCAGGTTCCGTACGAGCTCCAGCACCTCCACCTGATGTGCCAGGTCGAGGAACGTGGTCGGCTCGTCCAGCAGCAGCAGGTCGGTGCCCTGGGCGAGGGCCATGGAGATCCACGCCCGCTGCCGCTGCCCGCCCGACAGCTCGTCCAGCGGGCGCTCCGCCAGGTCGGCCAGGCCCGTCAGCTCCAGGGCGAGGGCCACGGCCGTCTCGTCGTCGGACGACCACTGCCGGTACCACGTCTGGTGGGGGTGCCTGCCGCGCGCGACCAGGTCGGCCACGGTCAGCCCCTCGGGCGCGGTGGGGGACTGCGGCAGCACGCCGAGCACCTTGGCCACCTCCCGGGTCGGCATCCGGTCGATGCGCCGGCCGTCGAGCAGCACCTCGCCTCCGCGCGGCTTGAGCAGCCGGCCGAGGGCGCGCAGCAGCGTGGACTTGCCGCACCCGTTGGGACCGATGATCGTGGTCACCGTGCCCGCCTCGACGCCGAGGTCGAGCCCGTCGACGACGACCCGGTCGCCGTAGCCCAGCGTGACGCCGGCGGCCTGGAGCCTCATGCGCGTGCCTTCCAGATGAGGTGGATCAGGTACGGCGCGCCGAGCACCGCGGTGACGACGCCCACGGGCAGCTCGATGGGGGAGAACAGGGTGCGCGCGATCAGGTCGGCCCCGGTCGTGAGGACGGCGCCGGTCACGGCGGACGACAGCAGCGGCGGCTGGGCGCACCGGACCAGGCGCAGCGCGATCTGCGGCGAGGCCAGCGCCACGAACGCGATCGGCCCGGCCGAGGCGGTCGCCACGGCGGCCAGCAGCACGGCGGCGAGCAGCATGAGCGCGCGCGACAGGTTGACCCGGACGCCGAGCGCGGTGACGGTGTCGTCGCCGTAGCGCAGCGCGTCGAGGGAGCGGGTGCCGAGCAGGGTCAGCGGGATCAGCGCGGCCAGGGCCAGGCCGACCGGCACGACGTGCTCCCAGCCGCGGCCGTTGAGCGAGCCGCTGATCCACACCATGGCGCGGGTGGTGTCGTTGACGTCGCCGACGGTCAGCAGCCAGAACTTCACGTTCGTGAACACCGCGGCCACGCCGATGCCGACCAGGACCAGCCGGTAGCCGTCGAGGCCGCGCCGCCAGGCCAGCGCGTACACCACCGCGGCTCCGGCCAGGCCGCCGAGCAGCGCCAGCGCCGGGATGCCGAGCGCGGAGAACAGGCCGCTGGCGCCGCCGTACGCGCTGCCGCTCATGACGACGCCGGCCACCACGGTCACCGAGGCGCCGGTGGTGACGCCGAGGATCTCGGGGCTGGCCAGCGGGTTGCGCGAGATGGACTGGATGATCGCGCCCGACAGGGCGAGCGCGGCGCCGACGAGCGCCCCGGTCAGCGCGCGGGGCAGGCGCAGCTCCATCACCACGAAGTGCTCGGGCACGGACGGGTCGAACGTGGCGCGCACGACGTCGGCCAGGCCGAGGGGGAGGTCGCCGAGGCGCATGTTCAGGGCCATGAGCAGGGCGAGCAGCACCAGGCCGGCCACGGTCACGGCGACGCCGCGGGGCCGGACCCGCCACGACAGGCCGCCCGCGCGCAGCGGGAACGACGGCTTCACCCGCGCGGAGGTCCGGGTCACAGCCGCACCGGCTTCCTGCGGCGGACCAGCGCCACGAAGAACGGCGCGCCGATCAGCGCGAGCACCACGCCGACCTCCAGCTCGCCGGGAGGAGCGACGACGCGGCCGATCACGTCGGCGAGCAGCAGCAGCGCCGCGCCGATCAGGCCGGAGTACGGCAGCAGCCAGCGGTGGTCGGTGCCCGACAGCGGGCGGGCCAGGTGCGGCACCACCAGCCCGACGAACGCGAGCGACCCGCAGGCGGCCACCGCCGCACCCGTCAGGAGCGTGACGGCGGCGACGCCGATGCCCCGGGTGAGCGCGATGTTCTGGCCGAGGCTGCGCGCGACGTCCTCGCCGAGGGACAGCGCGTTGAGGCCGGGCGCGTTGACCAGCGCCAGCACCAGGCCTGCCGCGATGAACGGCAGCACCTGCCAGACCACGTCCGGGCCACGTCCGGCCACCGAGCCGGCCTGCCAGAACCGGAACACGTCCATGGCCTGCTCGTCCAGGAGCACGATCGCGGAGGTCAGGGCGTACAGGAAGGCGCTGACGGCGGTGCCCGCGAGCGCGAGCGTCACCGGCGTGGGGCCGCCCCGGCCGCCGACCATGCCGAGCGCGAACACGGCCACGCTGGCCACCAGCGCGCCGGCCAGGCCGAACCAGATGTAGGCGAGCAGGCTCTGGGTGCCGAGCAGGATGATCGAGGCGACCATCGCGAACGCGGCCCCCTGGGTGACGCCGAGCAGGCCGGGATCGGCGAGCGGGTTGCGCGTGTGGCCCTGCATGAGCGCCCCGGCCACGCCGAGCGCGAGCCCGGCCAGCACGCCCAGGGCGGTCCTGGGCACGCGCAGGGAGCGGATGACGATGTCGTTCTCGGTGCCGGTCGGGGCGGTGAGCGCCTGCCAGGCGTCGCCGAGCGGAACGGCCTTGGCGCCGATCGTGACGCTCAGCAGCACCGCGACGCACACGGCCGCGAGCAGGGCGGCGAGCAGCAGGCCGCGGCGCCGGCGGATGCCGTGAAGGCGCGGCGCGACGGCGGTTGCGCTCACATTGACCCCTTCCGGCAGTTGCCCGTCCCGCTGAAGTATGCCAGCTTAGGCAGGGCTAACCTAAATAAGGGTTGCCTAACTTTTTGCCCTGGGAGGGGTTTCGATGAGACGGTTGCGCGCCTTGGTGAGCGCGATGCTGGTGGCGGGGCTCGCCGCCGGCTGCGGTTCGGCCGGCACGGAGTCGACCGGAGCCGGCGCCCCGGCGTCCAGCCAGGCCGGCACGCCGTTCCGCACCGTCAAGCACGCGATGGGCGAGACCGTGATCCCGGCCCAGCCCAAGCGGGTGGTCGCCCTCGACCAGAGCTTCGTCGACGCGGTCCTCACGCTGGAGACGCCGGTCGTCGGCTACACCACCTACCGCTCGATCGAGACCAAGCTGCCCGACTACCTCGGCGCGGTAGCCGCCCGGTACGGCAAGGAGGCCGTCGCGGTGGGCACGCTGGAGCAGCCCGGCCTGGAGAAGATCATCGCGCTCAAGCCGGACCTGATCGTCTCCGCCAAGGTCCGCCACGAGGCGCTCTACGACAAGCTCTCCAAGATCGCGCCGACGGTCTTCAGCGAGACGACCGGCGCCATCTGGAAGGACAACGTCCGCCTCATGGGCCAGGCGCTCGGCAAGGAGGACCTCGCCGAGACCAGGATCAAGGAGTACGAGGCCCGCGCCGCGAAGATCGGCGAGGCGGTCAAGGCCAAGGAGGGCGGCGAGCTGCCCACCGTCTCGATCGTCCGCTTCGCCGGCGAGCCGACCGCCCGCCTGTACGTCGAGAAGTCCTACTCCGGCATCGTCCTGAAGGACGTCGGCTTCCCCCGCCCGAAGGGCCAGCCCACCGTCGAGGACTCGATCGTGGTGGACGTCAGCCAGGAGCGCATCGCCGACCTGGACGCCCAGCACATCTTCGTGGCGACCTACGGCGACCCCGCGGCCACGGAGTACAAGGACAAGTTCGCCGCCAACCCGCTGTGGGGCAGGCTGAAGGGCGAGAAGCACGAGGTCGACGACCAGACGTGGATGACCGCGGTCGGCATCCAGGGTGCGCACGCGATCCTGGACGACCTGGCCGGGTTCTTCTCGGTGGACCCGGCCAGGTCCGCCTGACGGCTCAGCCCGCCAGGAAGGCGCGCAGGTCGTCCAGGTGCGGGTGGATGTCCAGGCCCTGGGCGGCCAGCCAGGCGGGCTCGCAGTACGTGCCCCGGTAGCGCTCGCCGCCGTCGCAGATGAGGGTGACGATGCTGCCGCGCTCGCCCGCGGCGCGCATCTCCTTGATCAGCTCCACGCAGGCCGCCACGTTGGTGCCGGTCGAGCCGCCGACGTCGCGGCCGGTCACCTCGCGCACCCAGTGCATGGCGGCGATCGACCGGGCGTCAGGTACGGCAAGCATGCGGTCGATCACCGACGGCTGGAACGACGGCTCCACCCGGGGCCGTCCGATGCCCTCGATCCGCGAGCCCCGCGCCGTGACCGAGGCGTCGCCGGACACCCAGGCCGGATAGAAGGCCGACCCCTCGGGGTCGGCCACGGCCAGGCGGGTGGAGTGCCGCCGGTAGCGGATGTAGCGGCCGATCGTGGACGAGGTGCCGCCGGTGCCGGCGCCGACCACGATCCAGGCGGGCACGGGGTGCGGCTCCAAGGCCATCTGGGCGAAGATGGACTCGGCGATGTTGTTGTTGCCCCGCCAGTCCGTGGCCCGCTCGGCGTAGGTGAACTGGTCCATGAAGTGGCCGCCGGACTCCGCGGCCAGGCGGCGCGACTCCTCGTAGATCGTGGTGGGGTCGTCGACCAGGTGACACTTGCCGCCGTAGAATTCGATGAGGTGGCACTTCTCCGGTGAGGTCGAGGCCGGCATCACCGCGATGAACGGCAGGCCGAGCAGCCGGGCGAAGTACGCCTCGCTGACCGCCGTCGATCCGCTCGACGCCTCGACGATCGTCGTGTCGGGGCCGATCCAGCCGTTGGCCAGGCCGTACAGGAAGAGCGAGCGGGCCAGCCGGTGTTTGAGTGAACCGGTGGGGTGCACCGACTCGTCTTTCAAGTAGAGGTTTACCCCCCACTGCGGGGGCAGCGGAAAGACATGAAGGTGCGTGTCACAACTCCGGTTGGCGTCGGCCTCCACTGTGCGGATGGCCTCGGCCACCCAGTGGCGCGTCCTCGTGTTATGACGATCCACAAAATCCATGCTCATACGCTATCTCATGTGACTCTGGCCACTTTTTCCACGAAATTGGGTGGATAGTGTTATGGTACTGAGACAAGTCCAGCCGTGGACGTGATAACGCACGCCGCGAGCAGACGGACTTCTCACCTCTCTGACCAGGCGCAATCGTTAACGCGGCCCTTACGTGGGTGTTGACACCATGGACTTCGATGCGGGCCGACCTGTGCCGAGATGGGATAGCGCAAGGGGGAAACTTGATCACTATGACCGAAGAGCAGCGTCAGGACTGGTTCGAGCGCGATGTCGTGCCCGTGACGTCGCAGCTGTTCGCCTCCGCCATGCGCCTGACCCGTAACACCGCCGACGCGGAGGACCTCGTCCAGGAGACGGTGGCCAAGGCCTACACCTCCTACCACCAGTTCCGCGAGGGCACGAACCTCAAGGCGTGGCTGCATCGCATCCTGACCAACAACTTCATCAACGACTACCGCAAGCGGCAGCGCTCGCCGAAGCTGTCGGCCGCCGAGGAGATCGAGGACTGGCAGCTGCACGCCGCCGAGTCGCACTCCTCGACTGGGCTGAAGTCGGCCGAGACCGAGGCGCTGGAGCGCCTGCCCGACAACGTCGTGATGAACGCGCTCCGCTCCCTGCCCGAGGACTTCCGCGTGGCCGTCTACCTGGCCGACGTCGAGGGGTTCGCGTACAAGGAGATCGCCGAGCGCATGGGCACCCCCATCGGGACCGTGATGTCCCGCCTCCACCGGGGCCGCCGCCAGCTCCGGACCATGCTGGAGCCGTACGCGATGGAGGAGGGCGCCTTCCGCCCTCCGGCGCAGCGCACGGCGGCCTGAGCCCGCACCCCGTCCCCGCCCCAGACGTCCCGCCAGGCGCGTGCGGAGCCGCACGCGCAGCGCCCCGTTCTCCGTACGCGCCTCCCCAAGGCCGCGGAGCCGGCGGCTGATCCAGAGCCCGATCCCCGTGGGGATTCGGGCTCTGCTGCTGTACGGCCCCGGATCGGGCGGTCGGACCCTGCCCGATGGGGCCAATAACGCGGAACAGCCCCCACTGTCACCCAACGGAGTCCCATGATGACGGCATGTCATTGTCGGTTGTGGCCCGTGGGTGGGTACATCCCTGTGTGTGCGTTCGAGCACCGGCGGGGGGTGACGCGTGACCGAGGCCCGCGCGGCGACGGAGAAGCTCCGGGCCGAGCTGCGAGAGCTCGGCGTCACCACCGCGTACGAGCTGGGTGACGACGCCACACTTCCCGTCTGGATCGGCCTCGTCGTCCGCTACCGGCACGGTTTTTACCGCTGGCAGGAAGGACCGGTGAAACGTCGACATTTGGGTACGGATGCGGTCGGATGTGCCATAAGGGTGGCGCGTCGCTTCGCGGAGCTCCAGGCTGATGTACCACTGTGGTGGAATGACCTGGCCAAAGAGTTGCGCGGGCACTTGGCGCAGGACTACCCGTAGCGGTGTCACAGCGGGCCTGGCCGGTGGGCCGGCCCGCCGGGACTCGGTCCGCCGGGCCGTCGTGACGGCCTGTGCCGCGCTCGCCGCCGCCATGGCCGGATGCGGCACCACGCACACGACCTCCACGACGCCCGTCGCGGCGCCGCGCCCGCCCACCGTCATCGACCCCGGCGTGCTCGCCCGGCGGCTGGCCGCCGTCCAGCCCGACTGGCCCGCCCGCCGCGTGGTCGACTGCCGGCGGCGCAAGTGCGTCGCCCTCACCTTCGACGACGGCCCCGGCGAGTACACCGGCAAGCTGCTCGACCTGCTGCGCGAGCGGCGGGTACGGGCCACGTTCTTCGTCCTGGGGCAGATGGTGGCCGCCGACCACACCGGCCTCACCCGCCGCATCGTGGAGGACGGGCACGAGCTGGGCAACCACTCGTGGAGCCACCCGCCGCTGACCGCCCTGTCCGACGAGCGGCTCAGGCGCGAGCTGGCCGACACCGAGGAGATCGTCCAGCGGACGACCGGGGTGCGGATGCGGCTCATGCGGCCGCCGTACGGGGCGACGAACGCCCGCGTCGCCGAGCAGGCGCGCCAGGAGGGGCTGGCGCAGATCCTGTGGAGCGTCGACACGCTCGACTGGCGCGACCGGAATGCCGAGATCGTGGCACGGCGCGCCGGCCACGCCCCTCCCGGCGCGATCGTGCTCCTGCACGACATCCACCCGACCAGCGTCGCGGCGGTCCCGCGGGTGCTCGACACGCTGACCAGGAAGGGCTACCACTTCGTCACGGTGCCCGAGCTGTACGGCAGAGCGCTGCTGCCGGGCCGGACGTACGAGTCCGCCGAGCCGGCGGAGGCCCGGTGACCGCGTGCCATGGTGTCGGTGCGACATGGCAGGCTGGCCCGTATGGGTTTCACCGGCTTCCCCGACGAGGCGTTCGTCTTCTACGAGGGCCTGGAGGCGGACAACACGAAGACGTACTTCACCCGGCACCGGGACCTCTACGAGGAGGCGGTGCGGGCGCCCATGCTCGCGCTCGCCGAGGAGCTGGCCGCCGAGTTCGGGCAGGCCCACCTGTTCCGGCCGCACAGGGACGTCCGCTTCGCCAAGGACAAGTCGCCGTACAAGACCCACCAGGGCGCCTTCGTCGACCGCATGCCGGGGATCGGGCTGTACGTCCAGATCGGCGCCGACGGGCTCTACACCGCGGGCGGCTGCTACACCCAGGCCCCCGACCAGATCGCCCGCTACCGCGCGGCGGTCGCCGAGGACCTGTCGGGCGAGCCGCTGGAGGCGGTGATGGCCGAGCTCCGGGCGGCGGGCTACCAGCCGGCGGGTGACCGGCTGAAGACCAGGCCCCGCGACTACCCGGCCGACCATCCCCGCATCGACCTGCTCCGCCACCGCTCCCTGCACGCCGGCCGCCGCTTCCCGCCGGAGCCGTGGGTCCACACGAAGGACGTCGTGGAGCGGGTGCGGGAGACGTGGCGGGCCTACGGTCCGCTGGTGGACTGGCTGGCCACGCACGTCCGGGGCAGCGAGCTGCCCCGCCGCCGCTGACCGGCGGCGGGCCCGACGGCGAGACCGGGCGGCGGCGGGAGCGGGGCGTTCTGGCCGTCATCACCGCCGTGGCGGCCCTGCTGTACGGCGCAGTCTCCTTCGTGCGGCTGGCCGGGTTCCGGGCCGGGGCGTACGACCTGGTGATCTTCGATCAGGCGGTCCGGTCCTACTCACGGTTCGGCCTGCCGGTGGCCGTCGTCAAGGGCGTCCACAACGACTTCGGGCCCGGCTTCACCGTCCTCGGTGACCACTGGTCGCCGATCCTGGCCGTGCTCGCGCCTCTCTACTGGATCCACGACGGCCCCGGCACGCTGCTGGCCGCGCAGGCCGTGCTGCTGGCCTCCGCCACCGTGCCGCTGTGGGTCTTCACCAGGCGGGCCCTGGGCGTCCGCGCCGCGCACCTCGTCGCGGTGGCGTACGCGCTGTCGTGGCCGGTCGTGGAGACGGCGGCGTTCGACTTCCACGAGGCCGCGTTCGCGCCGCTGCTCACCGGCCTGCTGCTCGAACGCCACCAGGCCGGGCGGCGGGCCCACGTCGTGCTCGTCGCCCTGGCGCTGCTGTGCGTCAAGGAGGACATGGGGCTGCTCGTCGCCGGCTTCGGGCTGGTGCTGCTCGGGCAGCGCGGCCGGCGGGTCATGGGCGGGGCGTTCGTCGTGGGCGGCACCGTCTACACGTGGCTGGCCTCGCAGGTGCTGATCCCGCTGTTCGGGGGACGGCCCGACTACTACTGGGCGTACGGCGCGCTGGGGGCCGACGCGGGGGCCGCCGCCCGCACCGCGCTGACGGACCCGCTGGCGGTGGTGGCGCAGCTCGCGAGCCCGCCGGTGAAGCTGCTCACGCTGGCCCTGCTGCTCGGCACCACGCTGCTGGCGGCGCTGGGCTCGCCGCTCCTGCTCGTGGCGGTGCCCCTGCTGGCCGAGCGCATGCTGGCCAGTTCCTTTCCCAACTGGTGGGTGCCGGGGTACCACTACAACGCGTTCGTCGTTGTCGTCGTGCTCGCCGCGGGGGTGGACGGGGTCCGCCGCCTGCGCGACCGCCTGGGGGAGGAGCGGATCGTGCGGTGGTGGGCGGCGGGCGTGGTGGCGTTCGCGGTCGTGACCGTGCCGTTCTTCGCGCTGGCCGAGCTGGCCGACCCCGCGTCCTACCGGCGCGACGGGCGCGAGAGCGCCGCCGCCGCGGCCGTGTCGGCCGTGCCCGGCGGGGTGCTGGTGGAGGCGGCCAACAACCTCGCCCCGGCGCTGTCCGGCCGCGACACGGTGCTGCTGTGGGACCGCACCCCGCGCTGGGCCCCGTGGGTGGTGGCCGACGTGCGCCGCCGCACGTTCCCGTTCCCGGGCGTGGAGGAGCAGCGGGCCCGCGTGCGTACCCTCCTCCAGCACGGCTACCGGGTACGGTTCTCCCGCGACGGCTACCTCGTGCTGAGCACGGAGGACAGCGGTGTGCTGAGCATGGAGAACAGCGGTGTGCTGAGCACGGAGGACAGCGGTGTGCCGAGCGCGGAGAGAAGCGGGGGCGGGTCCCGTTAGGGCGGGCGGTCACTTCGGAGCCGTGGTGGTGACCTGCTCGTCGCCCTGGAGGATGCGGTCGACCGTCTGGCCGGCCGCCGAGGTCGCGGCCGTGGTGACCGCCGCGATGACCACCGCCAGCAGCGGCGTGGCCAGGCTGCGGACGCTGCGGATGTTGCGTACCCGCGCCCACGGCTCCCCGGCCAGGTGCATGAGCCGCCACTCCCAGTACAGCCCCAGCCCGATGCAGACCAGCGCCACCTCGCCCCCCACGATCGCCACCACCTGCACCTTGTCGAGCCCGCCGATGTCCGGCTCCACCAGCGCCGACAGGTACCCGGACAGCTCGGTGGCGAGGGCGGCGGCCATGAGGTAGAGGGCCTTGGTCATGGGCTGGGTGCCGCGGACGCGGGGGTAGAAGTACCCGAACAGGAACCCGAAGGCGGGCAGGGTGAGCAGGTAGCGCATGTCGAACACGAAGCTGCTCAGGTCCACCCCGGCGGGACTGCCGTACAGGAGCGCGAACGGCACACTCAGCAGCAGGCTCACCGCGAAGCCGTACACGCCGTTGACCCACGGCGGGCAGCCGGCGGCGGTGGCGAAGGCCGTCTCCGGGTCGCGGCCGTGCCGGCGGAGCGCCTCCTCCAGGGCCTGCCGCCGCTCGTCGAAGTCGGCCATCGTCATCTCGCCCGCGCCGATCCTGCCCCGGCCGAGCCGGTACAGCTCCTGCTCGGAGATGAGCAGGAGCCGCTTGTGCAGCGCGGATCTGATCAGCTCGCGGTGCTCGTCGGGGGAGGTGGGCTCGACCACGGACGGGTGCGGGGTGACGAGCAGCCAGCGGGCCGCGAGCCAGGCGACGATCGAGGTGATCGACAGCAGCGGCAGCGGCACGTCGCTGTCGGCGATCGTGATGCTGCCCCGGGGCGTGAGGTACAGGACCATCAGCCCGGCGATCATCGTGGCCTCGGCAGCCGGGTGGCTGATCGCCTCGATGGACCCGCCGAGCCGCCACAGCCGTAGCAGCAGCAGCCCGAACCCGAGCAGCAGCAGGCC
The DNA here is from genome assembly GCF_040605905.1 of Nonomuraea sp. NPDC005501. Classification (NCBI taxonomy): domain Bacteria; kingdom Bacillati; phylum Actinomycetota; class Actinomycetes; order Streptosporangiales; family Streptosporangiaceae; genus Nonomuraea; species Nonomuraea sp. NPDC005501. The sequence continues at coordinate 17,435 of NZ_JBEXDT010000059.1, forward strand.
CAGCACGCCACGCATGAGCGGGCTCAGCGGCAGATCGCCCAGCTTGGGCTCCCCCGGCGAGGCCAGGGGCAGGCTCCACGACCCGGCGTCCAGCCACTCGGTCGGCCAGCCCTGCACGAGCAGGCTCGCCACCACGGCGACCACCACCGCCCGCCGCGACCATCGCCGCGTGGCCACGGCGACCGCGGTGACGGGGATGAGCGCCCAGCCCAGGCCCAGCACGAGCCGGACGCTGTCCGGCGGGTAGACGCCGTCCACCAGCGCCCGCGTCCACAGCGCGAGGGCCAGCAGCGCGACGGCCGACCCGGCGGCGAACGCGGCCAGCCGTACCGCGACCATGCGGATGCCGAGGTCGGAGCTGAACCCCACGGCGGACCCGGCGGCGGCCAGCGCCGCGATGGCGGAGCCCGTCAGCAGCGTGCCGGGCGGGAGCTGCTCGTGCAGCCACGACCAGGTCAGCATGCCCAGGCTCAGCAGCACGCCGAGCGCGGTCACGCCCAGCGCCTCCCGCGCCGTCCACGGCGGGCTCGTCGGCAGGACCCGCCCGGCATGCCACACGGCCAGCGCCGGCACCGCGCCGAACAGGATCACGTACGCGAACGGCGTGAAATCCTCGGCCACGAGGGGGATCAGCAGGGTCGGCGCGGCCAGCAGCAGGCCGATGGCGAACTCGCGGTTCGCCGTCCGCTGCCACCAGGCCATGCCCATGGCCCGCACGAGGTACCACACGAGCACCACGGCGGTCCCGATGCCGAGCGCCGTCGCCCACGAGAAGTCGTCCTCCTCCTGGCGGTCGGGGAAGCCGTAGGAGTCCTGGGCCAGCGTCACGCTCACCGGGTAGAACCCGACGGCGAACTCCAGGCGCTCCGGGTCCTCCCGCGACGGCCGCACGCCCTGGACGCGCAGCGGCGTCCACTCGCCGGGGAGCACCGTGACGGCGCGCCGCAGCACGATCAGCGGCCGGCCGGCGGGCTCCTGGAACGCCAGCTCCATCAGCTCACCCTGCTGGAACTGCCGCAGCATCGTCACCTGGAACTCGACGGTGGTGTGCCCGGCGGAGGTGGTCAGGACCGGCGCGAGCCGTTTCGTCGGGGCCAGCACGGCACCGAGCACCTTGATCGCGCCGAACCCGTCGTCGGTGAAGCGCTGGATCCCGCCGGGGAACTCGCTGCCCTGGCGCAGCGTCGCGGCCAGCTCGTCCTCGGCGCGCATCCGCAGCCGGTGCCTGACCGTGACCTTGACCTGGCGCAGCCGCTCGTCGATGCGACCGGCGGGCACCCCGGTCAGGTCGGCGCGGCTCGCCCGCCCCACCACGACCTCGGTCGTGGCCTCACGCTCGGCCGCGTAGCCGGCCGCGGTGCGCCCGGCGGTCAGCTCCCAGGTGTCGGGCACCTCGGGGCTCGGGGTACGCGTGGACCACTCGACCGGTCTGGCCGCCACGAGGCACCAGAGGATCGCGCCCAGCGAGACCAAGGCCAGCCCGAACGCCACGACGATCCGGAGCTTTCCCACAGTGTGGATGATCCACGGGCACGGCCGGATGTTCTCCGCGGTGCGGTAACGGTGTGGTCACACCTGTGTGGTCACACCTGTGTCGTCACACCGATGCCCGAACGGGTCCCGCTCGGACCGGTCCCGCCCGGACCGGCCCCGCGCCGCCCACCCGGTGGGCGCGCGCGGAGGCGTCGCGGGAGAAGCCTCTGTGTCAGGCCGCTGTGTCAGGTCGCTGTGTCAGGAGCGCTTGGCGCGGGCGACGGCGCGACCGCGGGTGGCGGCGTCGAGGACCACCTTGCGGATGCGCACGTGGTCGGGCGTGATCTCCACGCACTCGTCCTCGCGGATGAACTCCAGCGCCTGCTCCAGCGACAGGACGCGCGGCGGGATCACCTTCTCCGTCTCCTCGCTGGTGGAGGAGCGCATGTTGGTGAGCTTCTTCTCCTTGGTGATGTTGACGTCCATGTCGTCGGACCGGGAGTTCTCGCCGACGATCATGCCCTCGTACACCTCGGTGGTGGGCGAGACGAACAGCGTGCCGCGCTCCTGGAGGTTGAGCATGGCGAACGCGGTGACGGGACCGGACCGGTCGGCCACCAGCGAGCCGTTGTTACGGGTGCGCAGCTCGCCGAACCACGGCTCGTACGAGTCGAACACGTGGTGGACCAGGCCCGTGCCGCGCGTCTCGGTGAGGAACTCGGTGCGGAAGCCGATCAGGCCGCGCGCCGGCACCACGAACTCCATCCGGATCCAGCCGGTGCCGTGGTTGGTCATGTGCTCCATGCGGCCCTTGCGGACGGCCAGGAGCTGGGTGACCGCGCCGAGGTACTCCTCCGGGCAGTCGACGGTCAGCCGCTCGACCGGCTCGTGGACCTTGCCGTCGACGAGCTTGGTGACCACCTGCGGCTTGCCGACGGTCAGCTCGTAGCCCTCGCGGCGCATCTGCTCGACCAGGATGGCCAGCGCCAGCTCGCCGCGGCCCTGCACCTCCCAGGCGTCGGGCCGGTCGGTCGGCAGCACGCGCAGCGACACGTTGCCGACGAGCTCCTTCTCCAGGCGGTCCTTCACCATGCGGGCGGTGACCTTGGAGCCCTTGACCTTGCCGACCAGCGGCGAGGTGTTGGTGCCGATGGTCATCGAGATGGCGGGCTCGTCGACCGTGATCAGCGGCAGCGGGCGCGGGTCCTCGGGGTCGGCCAGCGTCTCGCCGATCATGATGTCGGGGATGCCGGCGATGGCGATGATGTCGCCGGGACCGGCCTCCTCGGCCGGCTTGCGCTCCAGCGCCTCCGTCATCAGCAGCTCGGTGATCTTGACGCGCTGGATCGTGCCGTCGGTACGGCACCAGCCCACCTGCTGGCCCTTGCGCATCACACCCTGGTGGATGCGGCACAGCGCGATGCGGCCGAGGTAGGAGGACGCGTCGAGGTTGGTGACGTGAGCCTGCAGCGGGGCGTTCGGGTCGTAGGTCGGGGCCGGGATCGTCGACTTGATGATGTCGAACAGGGGCTCCAGGTCCTCGGAGTCCGGCATGCCGCCGTCCTCGGGACGGTTGAGCGAGGCGCGGCCGGCCTTGGCCGAGGCGTAGACGATCGGGAAGTCGATCTGCTCCTCGGTCGCGTCGAGGTCCATGAAGAGCTCGTAGACCTCGTCGACGACCTCCTTGATGCGCGCGTCGGGCCGGTCGACCTTGTTGATGCACAGGATGACCGGCATCTTGGCGGCCAGCGCCTTGCGCAGCACGAACCGCGTCTGCGGCAGCGGGCCTTCCGACGCGTCCACGAGGAGGACGACGCCGTCGACCATGGACAGCCCGCGCTCGACCTCGCCGCCGAAGTCGGCGTGGCCCGGGGTGTCGATGATGTTGATGGTCATGCCGCCGTGCTTGACCGCGGTGTTCTTGGCGAGAATGGTGATGCCCTTCTCGCGCTCCAGGTCGTTGGAGTCCATGACCCGGTCGTCCACGTCCTGGTTGGCGCGGAAGGCCCCGGACTGCCAGAGCATGGCGTCGACCAGCGTGGTCTTGCCATGGTCGACGTGCGCGATGATCGCGATGTTCCGCAGGTCGTCGCGGCTGTTCAAGGGCATGATGACGTCTCGCTCTGTGTCGGTGGGGGCCGCCGCGCGATGTCGCGGCTCAGTCAAGTCTAGTTGATCCCAGCTCATGGCACGTGCGGACGGCAGGTGAAGGACGTAGACCCCCATCCGGGGCGTACCAGGACAGGTTGGGAACGCGTTCAACGCCAGTCGGGCGGATGTACATATCAGGATGCACAATTGTGCGCATGCCAGGGAGGTCTGGGGTCCCTACATTGTCGCCATGACCTGGACGGAGCTGGTTATGGGGGCCGCGGACGAGCACGACGGCGACCCGACGATGACTGACGTCCGCACGGGCCAGGTCCTGACCCGCACCGCGTTCGCGCGACGCGTCACGCGCGTGGCGGGCGGGCTGCGGGGCCAGGGGCTCCGCTACGGCGACCAGGTGCTGATCGACCTTCCGCTCGGCATCGAGCTGGCCACCGCCGTCCACGCCGTCGTCTGGGCGGGCGGCGTGGCGGCCCTCCACACCCGTGGACCGGCCCGCATGCTGATCGCCCAGCGCGCCCACGGCCCCGTCAGGACCGACGTGGAGCGCGTCTTCACCGTGGAGCCCTCGCCGGGCGCGCAGCAGTTCGCCGAGCTGATGGGCGAGCGCGCGGTCGACTTCGGCCCGCTGGCCGGGCCCGCGCTGGTCCTGTACGGCGGGCGGACGCTGAGGCTGGAGGAGCTGACCGAGGACCTGCGCCAGATCGACGAGGAGCTGCTGCTGGAGGAGGAGGACGTGGTGCTCGCCGCGGTGAGCGACACGTTCAGGGGGCTGCGGGCGTTCGACATCGCCATGATGGCCGCCTCCAGCGTGGTGATCGCGCACGAGCCGTCGCTCATCGGGTGCCGGGTGCTGATCGAGGAGCACGAGGTCACGCTCACCGTGGCCTCGCCCGAGCTGGCCCGCCGGCTGGCCTGCGATCCGGATCTACGCGTTCTGGACGAAAGAGCGATCGTGAGAGCGCTGGCCCTGTGAGAAGTGCAACACTATGCAAAAGTGTGATCCTTCCGCGACGCAGGGTGACCACATGCCGCATTCCCTCATGCACAACCTTCCGGCCGAGCCGAACCGGTTCGTGGGGCGCGAGCGCGACCTCGCCGTCCTCTGCGCCCTCCTCGCGGCCGCACCGCCACCCACCCGAGATGAGGCGTGCCCCGACGGGGCGCCTGCGGGGGCGGAGTGCCGGGACGGGACGGCGGGGGACGGGGCGTGGGCCGGCGGGCCGGCGGAATGGGTCCCTGACGACGCCCGCGCACTGACCCGCCTGGACGGGCCCGCCCCGGAGGGATGGGAACGGGCTGGGCCGGCGGGACCTGAGCGGGAGGATCTCGGTTCGGGGCCGGGTGTGGGAGGGCTCGCTCGGGCCCGGCTGAGGGCCTTGGGCCAGATGGGGACCGGGGGCGGGAGCGCGTCCGGCGGCGGTGAGGCGGTGGTCCGGGCGGCCGGAGGAACGGTCGCGGTGCCGCGTCAGGGCGGCGACCGGCTCGACCTGCCTCTGCGGGACGACCGGCTGGACCTGGCCGGGCGGGAAGACCGCCTGGACGTGCCCGGGCGGGATGTCCGGCTGGACCTGGCCGGGTGGGACGACTGGCTGGATCTCCCTCACAGAGGCGACCCGGACCTTCTGTCACGTACGGACGGCCGGCTCGACCTGCCGCATCAGGCTGATCGACTCGCCCCGGGCGAGCGGGACGACGGGATCGAGCCGATCCGGAAGCCGGAGCGAGCGAACACGGGCGGACGTCGTGGCTGGGCGGGGTGCGCGGTCGGCGGGGCGCGGGTGGTGACCCTGTGCGGGGTCGGCGGAATCGGCAAGACCAGGCTGGCGCTGCGCGTGGCCGCCCGGCTCGTGCCCGCGTACCCGGGAGGCGTGTGGCTGGTCGAGCTGGCCCGGATCAACCGGCCCGAGCTGGTCACGGGCGAGATCGCCAGGGTGCTCGGCGTACGCGAGGAGCCGGGACGGGCGCTGCTGGACACCGTGGCGGCCCGGCTGGGCGACACCCGCTGCCTGCTGTTGCTGGACAACTGCGAGCACCTGATCGACGCGTGCGCCCGGGTGAGCGCCGAGCTGGTGGCCTCCTGCCGGCTGGTCAGCATCCTGGCCACCAGCCGCGAGCCGCTCCGCATCGCCGGGGAGATCGTATGGCGGGTGCCGCCCCTCGCCCTTCCCCCGGCCGACGCCCTCCGCCTCCCTCATCCGGCCTCGCCCCTCGACGCCACCCACCCCCTGGACGCCTCCCCTCCGGGGGGAACCGCCGAGACGGAACGAGACCCGCTACCCGCCCGGCCCCCATGCCCCGATGGCCTTTCCTGCCCCGCCTGGCCCTCTTGGTCGACCTGGTACGGCATTCCGTCCCTGTCCGGCGGCTCGCCCGCGTCAGGCAGCACGCCCGGCCTACCTGCTTCCCCCGAACGGCCGGACACGCCTGGCCTACCCGCTTCCCCCGAACGGCCGGACACGCCTGGCCTACCCGCTTCCCCCGAACGGCCGGACACAGCCGGCCCAGGCGCTTCCCCGGCGCGGCATGCCCTCCCCGGTCTCTCTGCTCTCCCCGAGCGACCCGCCGCGGCCGGTCGGCATGCCATGCCTGAGCCGGCACCACCGGCTGCGGGTGCCGCCGGCTCCGCGGGGGCTGAGCTGTCCGAGCGGGACGCCCTGTCGGGATGTCGCGCCGCGTCCGGCCGGCATGCCCTGTCCGAGCCGACCGCTCTGTCCGAGCCGACCGCTCTGTCCGAGCTGACCGCTCTGTCCGAGCTGACCGCTCTGTCCGAGCCGACCGCTCTGTCCGAGCCGACCGCTCTGTCCGGGCGCGCGGTCCGCAGCGGAGCGGCCGGGCCTGCGGATGGTGAGGAGTCTCCGTGGGGTGCGTGGTCAGGGCGGGCCGCCACGTTCGCGGGGGCCGACGGGCCTGAGTGGGATGCCTGGCCCGGACGGATCACCATGTCGCCGGAGACCGAGTCAGCCGAAGGGGATGCCTTCGCCGGGTCGGTGGAGCCGGCGGCCGGAGCCGGGGCCGGAGGAGGGTGCCTCCTTCTCGGAGGGGGCGTTCGGTCCGCGGCCTGGGAGGGGCCGGGGTGCGGGCGGTGGGCCGTGCGGAGCGCGTACGACGCCGAGGCGGTCCGGTTGTTCCGCGAGCGGGCCGCTGCCGCGGGTACCCGGCTGGGCCTGGAGAGCCTGCCCGACATGGTGCGGTTGTGCCGGGCCCTCGACGGTCTCCCGCTCGCCCTGGAGCTGGCCGCGGCCCGTACCAGCCTGCTCACCCCCGGCCAGATCGCCGACCGCATCGACGACCGGTTCTCGCTGCTGACCACGGGCGGGCGTACCGCCCCGGCGCGCCAGCGCACGTTGCTGGCCGCGATCGAGTGGAGTCACGACCTGCTGTCGCCGCACGAGCGGGTGCTGCTGCGGCGGCTGTCGGTGTTCGCCGGGGCGTTCGATCTGGAGCTGGCCGAGCGGGTGTGCGGGGACGAGCCCATCGCTCCGGCCGACATCGTGGAGCTGCTCGGCGGGCTGGTGGACAAGTCGCTGGTGCTGCGCGACGACGACGGGGTCCGCTACCACCTGCTGGAGACGATCAGGCGGTTCGCCGCCGGGCGGCTGCGCGAGGCGGGGGAGCGGGAGATGGTGCGCGACCGCCATCTCGGCGTTCTGTGCGAGCTGCAGGAGCGCCATTTCAGGGAGGAGCTGGTCGAGCCGCGCCTGCCGTGGGGGCGGCGGCTGGCCGCGCTCAACGCCTGCCGGGCCCTGGCCGACGACCAGCGGGCGGCGCTCGACTGGGCGATCGAGTCCGCTGACGCGCGGCGCGGCCTGTGGCTGTGCTTCCACAGCACGAGCCTGCTCCCCGTGAGCGGCCCCACCGAGGTGGTCGGCTGGGTGGAGCGGCTGCTCGCCCTCGACCTGGACGAGGTGCCGCCCGAGCAGGTCGCCCGGGCCAAGGCGTACCTCGCCTACGGGCTGGAGGAGCGCGACGAGCTGGTCCGGGCGCTGGAGCTGCTCACGGAGAGCGTGGGGCGGCTCGACGGCGCCGGGCCGTTCGCCGCCGGGGTGAGTCACAGCCTGTCCGTCCTGGTGCTGCTGCGCCTGGGACGGGCGGACGAGGCGCAGCGTCATGCCGAGGACGGCCTGGCGCTGGCCCGCGCCTGCGGTGACCCCTGGAACGAGGCCGCCGCGCTGGCCGGCCTGTCGGCGGTGGCGCTGGTCCGCGGCCGGCTGCGGGAGGCGCAGCGGCACGGCGAGGAGGCGTTGCGGCGGGCGTGCGAGCACGGCCATCGCTGGATCATGGCCCGGACGGCGGTGCAGCTCGGCGCGGTGGCCGAGGCGCGCGGCGACCTGGTGACGGCCATGGCCCACTACGAGGCGGCCGTGCCCTGGCTGCGGGAGCTGGGGGAGGGGCCGGGCACCGGCGTCGCGCTGTCCCGTTGCCTGGCGCGGCTGGGACGGGTGGCGGCCATGCTGCGGGAGTTCGAGTCGGCGCGGGACCGGCTGGCGGCGAGCCTGGCGCTGAGCACGCGATCCGGCGAGCACCGGGGCCTGTCCCGCTGCCTGGTAGGGCTGTCGGTGCTGGCCGAGGCCGAGGGCGACCTGGAGGGCGCGGTCCTGGCCGCCGGGGCGGCGGTCGCGCTGCGCGAGGTGATCCACCAGGGTCCCGACGGCGCCCGCGTCGAGGAGCTGCTCGGCCGGGCCCGTGCCGCGCTGGGTGAGGGCCGCGCCGCGTTGCTGTGGGTGCACGGGGCGGCCATGGACCCGGTGGATGTGGCTCGTCACGTTCTGGACGGCGGTGGTCGTCAGGTCGTGAAGGGCGCCGGCCGCCCCGTGGTCGCGGTCCCGTCGGGCGGGACGGTCGTGTCCCCGACCGGTGCGCCGGTCGTGTCCCCGTCAGGTGCGCCGGTCGCGTCCTCGCCGAAGGGGACGGTCCAGCGGGCGCCGTTGACGGCGCGTGAGCGGGAGATCGCCGCGCTGCTGACCCGTGGCCTGTCCAACCGTGCCATCGCCGCCGAGCTGGTGATCAGCCCGGCGACCGTGGCCCGGCACATCGCCAACATCATGGACAAGCTCGGCCACAGCTCCCGAGCGCAGATCGCGGTCTGGGCGACGCGACATCTGGGGACACCCCTCTAGCGACCTGCGGGGACGGTGGTCGCGGGTCGTAGGCTCGGTCTCATGCCGTTCGCGCCCAACTTCCCCGTCATGCTCCGCACGGAGGACGGTGTCCGCATCGACGCCGCCCACACGCCGCCCGCCGCCGGACCGGGCGGCGGCCTGGGGATCGTGATGGCGCACGGGTTCACCGGGTCGTGGCGGGATCGCACCGCGCGGCGGATCGTGCACGTGCTGAGCGGGTACGGCGGTGTGATGGCGTTCGACTTCCGGGGCCACGGCCGTTCCGGCGGCGAGACGACGGTCGGCGACCTGGAGATCCTCGACGTGGAGGCGGCGGTGCGCCACGCCCGGGTCGTCGGCTACGAGCGGATCGCCGTCGTGGGGTTCTCGATGGGGGCGTCGGTGGCGCTGCGCCACGCGGGTCTGCGCGGCGGCGTGGGCGCCGTGGTGTCGGTGAGCGGCCCGGCCCGCTGGTACTACCGGGGCACCAAGCCGATGCGCCAGGTCCACTGGGCCATCGAGCGGCCGCTCGGCCGGTGGGCGGCGCGCGTGGCCAAGCGCACGAGGATCGCCCGGGGCCAGTGGGACCCGATGCCCATGCCGCCGTACGAGGCCGCCGCGCTCATCTCACCCGTCCCGCTGCTGGTCGTCCACGGCGACGCCGACGCGTTCTTCCCCCTGGAGCACGCCCATCAGATCTACGACGGCGCGCGGGAGCCGAAGGAGCTCTGGATCGAGCCCGGATACGGCCACGCGGAGTCCGCGGCGACGCCCGAACTAATCCATCGAATCGGAAAGTGGATCAGAACGAACCTTTCGTGAGTAACAAGCGTCTACCTAGGACGTAAGGAAGAAATCCGCCGGGAGAAAGTCCTTGGGGAAGGAAACCGCCTTCGGCGGTATCCGTAGGACATACTTCTTGTATCCGGTTGGTCGCCCAGAGTGGTCCGCGTTCGGCGGGTCGCCGCGGGTGGACGGAGTGGGGACCTGGGGTGGCCTGCGTTCAGCGGCCTCCACAGGTAGCCGCGTGAGCGGCACCTAGCGTTGCGGGGGCGCGCTGGGTGCCATCCGACCGGAGCGGGGCCCCGGCACATGAGTGCCGGGGCCCCGCATCGCGCCGGTCGTCGCGTGGTGCCGGTCGTCCGTGGTGCCGGACGGAACGGGCGTCCGCTCAGCCCAGGCGCGTGATCGACTTGTGCTCCAGGTAGCCGGCCAGCCCCTCCGGGCCCAGCTCCCGGCCGACGCCGCTGGACTTGTAGCCGCCGAAGGGCGCGTTGGCCTCCAGCATGAAGCAGTTCACGCCGTACGTGCCGGTGCGCACCTGGCGGGCGACGTCCATGCCGTGGTCCGCGTCGGCCGTCCAGACCGAGCCGGCCAGACCGTAGTCGCTGTCGTTGGCGATGCGGATCGCGTCGGCCTCGTCCTCGTACGGGATGACCGCCAGCACCGGCCCGAAGATCTCCTCGCGGGCGATCCGCATGTCGTTGCTCACACCGGAGAAGACCGTGGGCGCGACGTACCACCCGCGGTCGTACGGCCGGTCGAGGCCGCCGACGACCACCTTGGCGCCCTCCTCCATGCCGATCCTGATGTAGCCCTCGACGCGCTCCTGCTGGCGCCTGGCGACGAGCGGGCCGATGCCGGTGGCCGGGTCGGCCGGGTCGCCGACCTGCTGCGAGGTGACCATGCCCGCCACGGCCTCCACGACCTCGTCGTAGCGGTTGCGGGAGGCGAGGATGCGGGTCTGCGCGACGCACGCCTGGCCGTTGTTCATCAGGGAGGCGATCGCCAGCATGCCGACACTGGCGGCCAGATCGGCGTCGTCGAGGATGATGGCCGCCGACTTGCCGCCGAGCTCCAGGCTGACCCGCTTGAGCTGCTCGCCGCAGATGGAGCCGATGCGCCGGCCGGCCGCGGTGGAGCCCGTGAAGGCCACCTTGTCGACGCCCGGGTGGGACACCAGGTGCTCGCCCGCCTCACGTCCGGCGGGCACGATGTTGAGCACGCCCGCCGGGATGCCGGCCTCCTGCGCGATCTCGGCCAGCAGGTACGCGTCGAGCGGCGTCTCGGGGGCGGGCTTGAGCACGATCGCGCAGCCTGCCAGCAGCGCGGGCGCGATCTTGGTCATGGCGACGAACTGGGGGACGTTCCAGGGGACGATGGCCGCCACGACGCCCACCGGCTCGCGCCGCACGGTCGTCGGGCCGAACAGGCCGGGCCGCTGCTCCTCCTGCTGGAACGTCGTGCCGAGCTCGGCGTAGTACTGCAGCATGCCGAGCGGCTGCGGCGCCTGGGCGAGCTGGGAGAAGGTGATGGGCGAGCCCATCTCCTCGGTGATGAGATCGGCCATCTCGCCCAGCCGGGCCGCGTAGACCTCGGCGAGCCGGGAGATCGCCGCCGCGCGCTCGGCGAAGGTCAGGCGCGGCCACGGGCCCTGGTCGAACGCCTGCCGCGCGGCGGCCACGGCGCGGTCCATGTCGGCGGCCGTGCCGTCGGGCACCCGGCCGACGACCTCCTCGGTGTGGGGGGAGACCACGTCGATCGTCCCGGTGCCCGCCGGGGTCACCCACTCGCCTCCGATGAACAGCGTGTCGTGCTGGCGCATGTCGTGAGCCTCCTGCTTGACCGGATGCTTGGTTGACTCGGGGCGGTCCTCAAGGCGACCGAATCATGTTCTGTGCGGACGCGCAAGAGGGGTGCGGCGGCACTGCCGTAACCCTCCCGTGGCGTCTCGGCGGGCCGCCGATCAGGTGCTTCGGCGACCGCTCTTTTATCTGCTCCTTAGAACCGACAAACAGTGATTTATGGCGATATAGCTCGCCAAGAGGGCGCAGGTTCGGTCGTTCGGGTGACAGCATTCAAGATCATCTTCTATAGTTTCGGACCGTCTATAGAGGGAGGACGGGCGTGAGAGTCGGTCGCATCGCCCTTTTCGTCGCCACTCTCTCCGGCCTGCTCCTGCTCCCCGTCCCGCAGGCGGCGACGGCCGCGCCCAACCCCGCCGAGCTGCGCAAGCTCACCAAGCAGGCGCAGCAGCTCAACGAGCGCTACCGCGGCCAGATCCAGAGCCTTGAGGAGATCAAGGTTCAGGTCAAGAAGGCCATCACGACCTCGGGCGCCCTGAAGGCCCGATTGGACCGCGCCAAGGCCGACGTGTCCGCCATCGCGCGGCACGCGTACATCAACGGCCCCATCGACGGCACGCAGCTCCTCGGCCTCGACGGCGACCCGTCAGTGGCGCTCGGCCAGGCGGCCACCATGTCCTACATCGCCGAGGAGCGCGCCGGCCGCGTCCGGGCCATCCAGCGGCTCATCGAGGACGCCAAGAAGGCCGAGGTCGCGGCCGACGACAAGGTGGAGAAGCTCAGGCGCGAGATCAAGAACATGCAGGGCAGGCGCCGCGAGATCGAGCGCCTGCTCGCCAAGTACGGCTTCCAGCAGCCCGGCGGCTCCGACGGGCTCACCGCGCGCATGGTCGCGGTCCGGGCCGCCGTCATGTCCAACTTCCCCATGCCGTACGGGGTCGGCTGCCTGCGCCCCGGCGACCCCGGAGAGCACGGCAAGGGCCGGGCCTGCGACTTCATGATGTCCAGCGGCGGCCGGGCCGCCTCCGGCGCCGACGAGGAGCGCGGTGACGCGCTGGCGGAGTGGCTGATCCAGAACGGCTCGCGGATCGGCGTGATGTACATCATCTGGAAGCAGCGGTACTACGACATCCGGTCCGGTGGCGGCTGGGACCCCATGTCCGACCGGGGCGGCGTCACCGCCAACCACTACGACCACGTCCACGTGTCCGTCTTCTGACCGGCGGGTCAGGGGGCGGCGTTCACGGGCGGAGCGCGGCGGCGATGTGCTCCCGGTACCAGTGGTAGGACGCCTTGGGGGTGCGCTTCCCGCCGGCGAAGTCCACGTGGACCAGGCCGAAGCGCTGGTGGTAGCCCTCCGCCCATTCGAAGTTGTCCAGCAGCGACCACACGAAGTAGCCCCGCACGTCCACGCCCTCCGCGCGGGCCCGCTCCACGGCGGCGATGTGGTCGCGGAGGAAGGCGATCCGCTCCGGGTCGTCCACGACGCCCTCCGGGGTCGGCTCGTCCGCCTGGGAGCAGCCGTTCTCCGTGACGTACACCGGCGGCAGCGCCTCGCCGTACCGGTCGCGCAGCCCCGTCAGCAGCTCGCGCAGGCCGTCGGGCACGACGGGCCAGCCGAACGCGGTGGTCGGGTAGCCGGTGACGCCCGCGTCGGTGAACGGCAGCCCGTCGTCCGCCGGGGCGGAGATGCGGGTGGGGTTGTAGTAGTTGACGCCGAGGCCGTCGAGCGGGGCGGAGATCACGGCCAGGTCGCCGTCCCGGACGCCCAGCACGGAGCTCAGCTCGGGCCCCTCGCCGGCCGCGCCGTCCGGCCGGATGCCGAACGCCGTCAGGTCCGGGTACGCCCCCAGCAGCACCGGGTCGTTGAACAGCCGGTTGTGCAGCGTGTCGTAGGCCGCGGCGGCGGCCACGTCCCCCTCGGCGCCGGAGGCCGGCCAGACGGGCGTGCAGTTGTTGGTGATCGCCACCTCGCGTGCCCCCGCCGCCCGCAGCGCCTGCACGGCCAGGCCGTGGCCGAGGAGCTGGTGGTGGGCCACGGGCAGCGCGTCGAGCAGCAGTGCCCGGCCGGGCGCGTGGATGCCCAGGCCGTAGCCGAAGGCCATGTGGATGAACGGCTCGTTCAGCGTGATCCACATCGGGACGCGGTCGGCGAGCCGCTCGCCCACCACGGCGGCGTACTCGGCGAACAGGCCGGAGACGTCACGGCTCAACCACCCGCCGCGGTCCTCCAGCGCCTGCGGCAGGTCCCAGTGGAACAGCGTCGGCACCGGCGTGACGCCCGCCTCCAGCAGCCCGTCCACCAGCCGCTCGTAGAAGTCGAGGCCCTTGGCGTTGACGGCTCCGGAGCCGTCGGGCAGGACGCGGGTCCAGGCGACGGAGAAGCGGTAGGCGTTGACGCCCAGGCCCGACATGAGCGCCACGTCCTCGCGCCAGCGATGGTAGTGGTCGCAGGCCACGTCGCCGGTGTGCCCGTCGCGGGTGCGGCCGGGGTCGTGGGAGAACGTGTCCCAGATGGACGCGCCCCTGCCGTCCTCGGCGACGGCTCCTTCGATCTGGTAGGCGGCCGTGGCCGTACCCCACAGGAACATCCCGGCTCCTCCGTACTTTGCGAGTGCCGCTCATGTTAACTGACGGCAAAGCGAGATCCTCTACCTACCGGTAATGGGCCAGGATGGAGGGCATGACCAGTACCTTGCGGCGCCGTCCCGCCCAACGCCGCAGCCTTGAGCGGGTGGAGCGGATGCTCGACGAGTGCGCCGTGCTGCTCGACCAGATCGGCTACGACGCACTCACCACCAAGGAGGTCGCCCGGCGCGCCGAGGTGCCGATCGGCACGTTCTACCAGTTCTTCCCCGACAAGCAGGGACTGGTGCGCGCGCTGGCCCGGCGCAACCTCGACGCCTTCCTGCGCCGGGTGACCGAACGGATCTCCGCGGCGCGGCCCGGCCACTGGACCGACCTGATCGACCTGTCCATCGACGAGTTCGTGGCGATGAAGCGGACCACGCCCGGGTTCGGGGTGGTGGACTTCGGGGAGGTGCTGGTGACGCCCGGCGGGCCCGCCTTGGAGGGCACCAACCGGATGCTCGACTCGGCGCTGGAGAACAACGCCATCGTCGCCGACCGGCTGCGGACGATCGCGCGCGACCTGCTGGGCGCCCCCGCCGGCGAGGGCTTCGACCGGGCGCTGCTCGTCGCGGTGGAGGCCACGGACGCGGTGCTGAAGCTGGCCTTCCGCATGGACCCGGCCGGCGACACCGGCATGATCGCCGAGTGCAAGCAGCTCGTCCGCCGCTACCTCTCCGAGCACCTCCCCTGACCCCGGGAGTCCCTAGCAGGCGGCGTCGAGGCGGGCGCGGACGTCGTCGTCCAGCTTGACCTCGGCCGCGCCGATCGCCTCGTCGAGCTGCGCGGCCGTGGACGCCCCGACGATCGGCACGTGCCCGTCGGCCATCAGCCAGGCCAGCACCACCTGGTTGGCGGTCGCGCCCACCTCCGCGGCCACCTCGCGGAGCGTCGCCAGCCGCCGGTCCGTGCCCGGATGGTCGTACGACTCCGGCAGCGGCCGGTCGGCGCGGGTGTAGCGGCCCGACATGAGCGTGTTGTACGCCCACAGCGTCAGGTCCTGCTCGGAGCGCAGGTAGTCGAGCAGGTCGTCCGTGGCCAGCATGTGCCCGCCCTCGGCGAGCTTCGTGAACGGGCGCGGGCGCAGGTACGTGTGGCGTTGCTGCGCGTACGTGTAGCGGATCCAGCCGTGCGCGGCCGACACGGCGCGTGCCCGCTCCAGCCGCCAGGCCGGCATGTTGCTGGCGCCCAGCTCGCGGATCTTGCCCTGCGCGGCCAGCTCCCCGAACGCCCCGAGGCTCTCCTCCAGCGGCACGGACCGGTCCTCGATGTGCGACCAGTACAGGTCGACGCGGTCGGTCCGCAGGCGGCGCAGGCTGCCCTCCACGCCCCGTGCGACGGCCGCCGCCGACAGTCCCTCGGCCGAGGCCAGTGTGGTGTCGCCGGGGACCGTGGGCCGGGCGCCCACCTTCGTGCTCAGGAAGATCTCGTCGCGATTCCCGCGGGCGGCCATCCACGCGCCCAGCGTCGCCTCGCTCTCGTCGCCCGTGGCGCCCTCCACCCAGAAGGGATAGTTGTTCGACGTGTCGAGCATGCGCCCGCCCGCCTCGAAGAAGCGGTCGAGCAGCGCGAACGAGTCCTCCTCGCTGACGGCGGTGCCGAACGGGATGGTGCCGAGAACGATGTTCAAGCCAGTGTTCATGGGCACGACTCTCAGACCTGGAGTGCGCTCCATGTCAAGCGGGATTCGACCTTGACCTGGAGTCGGCTCCAGGTGAGATGCTCTACCGCGTGAGCGTCTACACACCCGCCGAAGCCGTCGAGGAGACCGGCTTCACCCTCGACACCCTGCGCTACTACGAGAAGATCGGCCTGCTGGAGCCCGTCGAGCGCAACGCGGCGGGACAGCGCCGCTTCAGCGAGGAGGACCTGAGCTGGCTCGGCATGATCCGCTGCCTGCGCGACACCGGCATGCCGATCGCCGAGATGCTGCGCTTCGCCGAGCTGGTGCGGGCCGGTCAGCACACGATCCCCGACCGCATCAGGCTGCTGGAGGAGCACGACCGCCGCGTCCAGGGGCAGATCGCCAACCTCACCGAGCGCCAGAGCTACATCCACCACAAGATTTCCTACTACCGCAGCGTCCTCTAGCCCCGTCTTGGGTACGCGGTTGCTAGACCAGGAGCCATGGCCGGGTCCAGGGCGCGACGCATCGACATCCCGCTGCGCCGCGTCAGCCTGGCCTGCGCCGCGATGCTGTTCGTGCTGCTGGCCGACCTCACGCTCCTCCAGGCGTTCGGCCGGTACGACCTGGAGGCCGACCCGCGCAACGCGTGGGCGCTGCTCGCCAGGTTCGGCCATCCGCGCGGCGACATCCTCACCCACGAGGGCGCGGTCGTCGCCACCAGCCGCCGCGCGGACGGCGGGCCGTACGATCATCTGCGGGTCTACGACCACGGCGAGATGTACGCGCACGTCACCGGCTACGCCTCGCTCCAGCGGGCCACCGGCGTGGAGGGGGCGAGCGACGCGGTGCTGTCGGGCAGCGACCCGAAGGTGCGCGTGCGGACGCTGGTCGAGGACCACGCCTATGGCGGCGCCGACGTCCGGCTGACGATCAGGGGGCGGGTGCAGCGGGCCGCGTACGAGGCGTTGAAGGCCACCGGGCGGCCCGGCGCCGCGGTGGCGCTCGACCCGGAGACCGGCGCGGTCCTCGCGCTGGCCAGCTACCCGTCGTACGACCCCGGCGTCTACATCCCCGGTGACCCGCGGGCCACGGCCGCCGCCGACCGGCGGCTGCGCGCCGATCCGCGCCGGCCGCTGCTGAACCGGGCCCTCGACCGGACGTACCCGCCGGGGTCCGTCTTCGAGCTGGTCACCACGGCGGCCGCTCTCGGCTCGGGGGAGTACACGGTCATCTCGCGGGTCGGCGCACCGGCCCGGCTGGCGCTGCCCGGCCCGCCCGCCTACCTGACCGCCTCGGCCGGCCGGCCGTGCGGCGACGGGCGGCCCTCCCTGGCGTACGCCTTCCAGCTCTCCTGCGACACCGCCCTCGCCAACCTCGGGCTCCAGCTCGGCCCGGACCTGCTGCGCGACCAGGCGGAGGCGTTCGGCTTCAACGCCGACGACCTCTCCGTCCCGCTCCCCGCCCGGACCGGCACGTACCCGGGCGACCTCGACCAGTCGCGCGCGGCCCTGTCGGCGATCGGCCGCGACGAGGTCCGGGCCACGCCGCTCATGCTGGCCATGCTGTCGGCGGCGGTGGCCAACGGGGGGCTGCTGATGCGGCCCTACCTGGTGGAGGAGGTACGGCTGCCGGACGGCTCGGTCACGGACCGGGCCGAGCCGGCGCCGTACCGGACGGTCATGCCGTCGCTGCCGGCGGGGCAGCTCGCGGCCATGATGACCACCACCACGGTCCCGGGCGGGCCGGCGGCGGGGGTGGCGCTGCCGGGGATGGAGGTGGCCGCCAAGACGACCACGGGCCCCGGCCCCGGCCCATCGGCCTGCACGGCCTTCGCCCCGGCGGACGCGCCCCAGGTCGCGGTAGGGGTCGTCCTGGAGGACGCCAGTCCCTCGGCGGCCGCCCCCTTGGCCCGCACGATCCTGAAGGCGGCTCTGTCGTAGCCGCGAGGGTCGTTGGGGTCGCGGTGCCCCCGGCCCTGGTCAAGAAGACGCGTCGTAACGGCGCGCACCCCGTGAGCCCTCACGACCGGCCATGACAGTCGGACAGTGACGTCGGCGCGTGCGGGTCAGGCCGGCTGTGCCGTAGAAGATGGTGATTCAGCGATAAGCCGCGGCCTGCAGCGTATAGAGGTCGGCGTACAGGCCGGACAGGGCGAGCAGGGTGGCGTGGTCGCCCTGCTCGACGACTTCGCCGTGGTCGAGGACGTAGATGCGGTCGGCGTAGCGGACCGAGGCCAGGCGGTGCGTGATGAGCAGGACCGTGCGCCCCTCGGAGTGGTCGCGGATGCGCTCGAAGAGGGCGTGCTCGGCCCGCGCGTCCAGGGCGGCCGTGGGCTCGTCGCAGATCAGCAGCTCGGCGTCGCGGTGGAAGCCCCGGGCCACGGCGATGCGCTGCCACTGGCCGCCCGACAGCTCGTGGCCGTCCTTGAAGCGCCGGTCGAGCAGGGTGCGATAGCCGTGGGGCAGCTCGTCGATCACCTCGGCGGCCCCCGCGACCGCCGCGGCGGCGTGCAGCGCGGGCTCGCCCCGCTCGGTGCCCATGGTGATGTTGTAACGGGCCGTGAGCGGCCAGCGGGTGTGGTCCTGGGCGATGACGGCGACACGCTCCCTGACCGCGCGCGGGTCGACGTCGCGTAGGTCGACGTCGTCCCAGGTGACGGCGCCGCGATCGGGTTCGTACAGACCGGACAGGATCTTGGCCAGGGTCGTCTTGCCGGAGCCGTTCTCGCCGACGAACGCGATGACCTCGCCCCGCTTGACCTCCACGGACACCCCGCGCAGCGCGGGCGCGTCGGCGCCGGGGTAGGTGAACGTGATGTCCTCCGCGCCGATCCGCTGGAAGCGCTCCGGCGGCGCGGCCGGGCGCGGCCCGGTGAGGCGGCGCTCGGCGTCGGCGCAGAACTCCAGGAAGTCCGTGAAGTACAGCCCCTCCTCGTACAGCCCGTTGGTCGAGTGCATGAGCTGGGCCAGCGCGCTCTGGCCGGATCGGATCGCCAGCACGGCCGTGCCGGCGACGGCCAGCGGGATCGCGCCGGCCGCGAGCAGCACGCCGAGCGCGACGTAGACCAGACCGCTGCCGAGCCCGCCCAGCGCCTCGCCGACGACCCTGGCCACGGCCTGCCGCTTGGCCAGCCGTAGCAGCACCTCCTGCTCGGCCCGCGCCACCGCGTCGTACATGCGCAGCAGGAAGCCGCGCATGGTGAACGAGCGGACCTCGGCGGCCGGGTCACGGTCGGCCAGCAGGTCGGCGATGATCCACTTGCGGCGCCGCGCCGGGATGAGGGCGTGCATCGTCGAGTAGCGCATGCGGGCGCTGCGCACGGCGGCCCACGCGTCGGGCAGCACGGCGAGGAGCAACAGCGGCAGGAGCACCGGGTGGAGCACGCCGAGCACGCCGGCCACGGCGACGATGCCGACGGCGGCGGTCATCACGTCGATGGCCGAGGACACCACGTTGTCGGCCGTGGCGACGCCGCGCGAGCGGGCCCGATCGAGCGAGTCGTGGAATTCGGGGTCGTCGTAGGCCACCAGTTCCACCCGGCTGGACAGCCCGTACAGGCGCTCCTCGCTCTGGCGCGAGATCTGCGGCTCCAGGCGCGCCTGCGCCCAGCCCGCTGCGGCCTGTACGGCAGTGCGCAGCGCCGCCGCCACGCCCACCAGCACGAGGCTGGGCAGCGCGGCCCGCACCCGCTCGGGTGTCGGCCCCTGCTGGAACAGCGCTGTCAAAACTCCCGTCGTGGCCAGCAGCCCGAACGCGGTGAAGACGCCGCCGAGGAGCTGGAGCGCGACGGTCGCCGCCGTGTCGTGGGGACTGGCCCGCCAGGCCATGCCCATGGCCTGGCGGACGAGCGAGGGTAACCGCCGGGCGATGGCGAGGAAGCTCACCTGGTTCATCGTGTCCGTGTGGGCGTACCAGTCGGGGTTGGCGATCTCACCGAGTTCGAGGGGCTCGTCGGCCATGGGGTGAGTGTGCCCGGCGGCACCGACGTTCTCCCCTCCGCGAAGGTCCGGGAAAGCAAAGAAAGCGATCTTGCGAAGGTGTTACGCGACGTTCCTCATGGTCCGAGTGGGTATGCGGAGCTGTTACCGCACACGCCTTGACGGCCACGAGTGCGAAGTGGGTTGATGCCTACTGACAACGTTGTCAATCTGACCACGTCATCAACACGCGTTCTCGGGGGTTTTCTCGAAGGGACGGTGCATGATGCGGCGTAGGTGGACGGCCACCGTCGCGATCACATTGGCGAGCGTGCTGACCCTGTCGGCCTGCGGCGGCGGCGGGGACAAGGCGGCACAGCCCTCCACGGGCGGTGGCGACGCCAAGAAACAGGTGGAGGTGTTCTCCTGGTGGACGGGACCAGGTGAGGCCGACGGACTCAAGGCGATGCGGCAGATCTTCGAGCAGAAGAACCCGTCGTACTCGTTCTTCGACGCGGCGGTCGCGGGCGGCTCCGGCGACAAGGCCAAGGCGCTGCTCCAGTCGAAACTCCAGGCCGACACCCCGCCCGACACGTTCCAGGGCCACGCGGGCGCCGAGCTGCAGGGCTACATCAAGGCCGGCGACCTGGAGGACCTGAACTCCCTGTACGACGAGCTGAAGCTGCGCGACGTCTTCCCGTCGCAGCTCGTCGACCAGATCAGCGTCCAGGGCAAGATCTACTCCGTGCCGGTGAACATCCACCGCTCGAACGTCCTGTGGTTCAACCCGTCGATGCTGAAGGAGGCAGGCGTCGCGGGCGCGCCCAAGACACTGGAGGAGTTCGTCGCCGACCTGGAGAAGGTCAAGGCCAAGGGCAAGATCCCGCTCTCGATCGGCTCCGAGTGGACGGTGACGCACCTGATGGAGAGCGTGCTGCTCGGCTCGCTGGGCACGGACGCCTACAACGCGCTGTTCAAGCCGGGCGCCGACTGGAGCTCTCCGCAGGTCACCAAGGCCCTGGAGACGTTCAAGACGATCCTGTCGTACGCGGGCGACCCGCAGGACGACTGGCAGCCCGCGGCCAAGCAGGTGGCCGACGGCGAGGCCGCGTTCAACATCATGGGCGACTGGGCCTACGGCTACTTCCACAACCCGCCGGACGGCGGCCTCGGCAAGACGTCGAAGACGGACTTCGACTGGGCGCCCTCGCCCGGCACCGAGGGCACCTACCTGTGGCTGTCCGACAGCTTCACCCTGCCCAAGGGCGCCAAGAACCGTGACGGGGCCATCGCGTGGCTCAAGGTCGCGGCCAGCAAGGAGGGCCAGGACGCCTTCAACCCGAAGAAGGGCTCCATCCCGGCCCGCAAGGACGCCGACCAGTCGCTCTACACCGACTACCTGGCCGACGCCCTGAAGGACTGGTCGAGCGACAAGCTCGCCGGCTCCATCCAGCACGGCGTGTCCGTGAACCAGCCGTGGCTGGCCGCGATCACCGAGGCGGTCGGGCTGTTCATCGGCAGCAAGGACGTGGCCGCCCTTCAGAAGGCGCTGGCCGACGCCGCCAAGGCCAACGCCCAGTGAGTCACGGGTACGGCGGGCGCCCGGACGGCGCCCGCCGTGCCGCCGGGAGAGGGCCGTGCGGGAGAGCGCTGTGCGGGAGAGGGTTCTGGAGGGAGTCGTCGTGAGGCGGGCACGCACCTGGCTGCCGGGTCTGCTCCTCGTCGCGCCGTCGATCGTGGCGATCGGCGTGTTCGTGTACGGGATGCTGGGCTGGAACTTCCGGCTGGCCATGACGGACAAGCACGACGAGGTGTCCGAGGGGACGTTCGTCGGGCTGGACAACTTCGTCAGCATCTGGGACCAGCCCAGATGGCACCTGTCGGTCAATCACGCGATCATGTTCACGGTCGTGTTCGTGCTGGGCGCGCTGGTGCTCGGCTGGTTCCTCGCCTTCCTCATGGAGAAGGGGATCCGCGGCGAGGGCACGTTCCGGGCCGTCTACCTGTTCCCGATGGCCATCTCGTTCGTCGCCACCGGCATCGTGTGGCGGTGGCTGATGAACTCCGGCATGGAGGAGCGGGCGGTCGGGCTGAACCGGCTGTTCGACGCGATCGGGCTGCCGCAGTGGCAGTGGTTCCGGGACCCGGACTGGGGGATGGCCGCGATGGCCCTCCCGGCAATCTGGCAAATGTCGGGATATGTCATGGCGCTGTTCCTGGCGGGCTTCCGGGGCGTCCCCGAGGAGCTGCGTGAGGCGGCGCGCGTGGACGGCTGCAACGAGTGGGGCGTCTACCGGCACGTGGTGCTGCCGCTGCTGCGCCCCGTCACGCTGTCGGCGCTGATCATCCTCGGCCACATCTCGCTGAAGGTGTTCGACCTGATCGTGGCGGTGTCGGGCAAGCAGATCATCACGGACGTGCCGGCGGTGTTCATGTGGGTGGCGGTCTTCGACTCCCACGACCCCGCCAAGGGCGCCACCATCGCCTCGTACATCGTGCTCAGCGTGGCGGTCTTCGTCATCCCGTACCTGGTCTGGTCCGTGCGCAAGGAGAGGCGCTCATGACGGCGGTCGCCCCGCGCGGGCGGGTGTTCACCGGGGTGCGGCTG
Source organism: Nonomuraea sp. NPDC005501 (assembly GCF_040605905.1). NCBI lineage: Bacteria > Bacillati > Actinomycetota > Actinomycetes > Streptosporangiales > Streptosporangiaceae > Nonomuraea > Nonomuraea sp. NPDC005501. The sequence continues at coordinate 39,484 of NZ_JBEXDT010000059.1, forward strand.
GTCGTGCTGGTCGCCTTCGTGGTGGTCTTCCTGATCCCCATCTACGTCCTGCTGGTCACCAGCTTCAAGCCGCTCACCGAGGCCGACCCCGGCCAGGCGTGGAACCTGCCCGGGACGTGGACCCTGGAGGCGTGGCGGGTCGCCTGGGAGAAGCTGGCGCCGGGCCTGTGGAACAGCGTGCTGCTGGCCGTCCCCGGGTCGCTGCTGTCGTGCGCCCTCGGGTCGATGAACGGGTACGTGCTGTCCAAGTGGCGCTTCCCCGGCGCGGACGTGCTGTTCACGCTGTTCCTGTTCGGCATGTTCATCCCGTACCAGGGCGTGATGATCCCGCTGGTGCAGCTGCTCGTGGACCTGAACGAGCTGACCGGGCTGCAGGGCGTCTTCTACGGCGGCATCCCGGGACTCGTGCTCGCCCACGTGGTCTACGGCATCCCGATCTGCACGCTGATCTTCCGCAACTACTACGTCACGATCCCCGACGAGCTGATCGAGGCGTCGCGGGTGGACGGCGCGGGGATGCTGCGGACGTACTGGTCGGTGGTGCTGCCGGTCTCCGCCCCGGCCATCGCCGTGGTGGTCATCTGGCAGTTCACCTCGCTGTGGAACGACTTCCTGTTCGCGGTGTTCCTCACGGGGCCGCAGAGCTGGCCGGCCACGGTGATGCTGAACAACATCGCGGGCGCGCAGGCCACGCCGTACAGCCAGCAGATGGCGGCGGCGATCCTGTCGTCCATCCCCACCATGCTCATCTACGTGCTGCTGGGCCGCTTCTTCATGCGCGGCCTGATGGCCGGGGCGTTGAAGGGCTGACGCGTGTCCCCGCCGCGACCGGCGGGGACACGTCACCGTCAGGAGGAGGCCAGGGACGGGTTGGCGCAGTGGGCCAGCGGCTCGCCGCGCACGTAGCGGGCCACGTCCGCCGCGACGATGCGGGCCGCCTTGACCGCCGTCTCCTTGCTCGCCCCCGCCAGGTGCGGGGTCATGACCAGATTCGGCGTGGTCAGCAGGCGTGACCCGGCCGGGATCGGCTCCTCCGGGAAGACGTCCATGGCGGCGCCGAACAGGTGACCGGAGTCCAGCGCGTCGCACAGGGCGTCGTAGTCGAGCAGCGCCCCCCGCGCGCAGTTGACCAGCACCGACCCGGCCGGCATGGCCGCGATCTGCGCGGCGCCGATCATGCCGGTGGTCTCCGGCGTGGCCCGCGCGTGCAGGGACACGAACCGGGAGCGCGACAGCAGCTCCTCCAGCTCCACCTTGCCGGGCACGTCCACGTACGGGTCGTGGACCAGCACCTCGGCGCCGAACCCCGCCAGCATGCGGCTCACGCGCCGCCCGATCGCGCCGTAGCCGACCAGCCCGACCGTGCTCCCGTCCAGCTCGGGCCCGACCTTGTCGTACCGGTAGTAGTCGCCCCGCCACACGCCCCCGGCCAGGTCGGCGTGCGTCTGCGGGATACGGCGGGTGGCGGCGAGGAGCATGGCCAGCGTGTGCTCGGCGGTGGCGACGGCGTTGCGGCCGGGCGCGAACGTGACCGCGACGCCGGCCTCGGTGGCGGCCTCCAGGTTGGCGTTCACGGGGCCGCCCCGGCTGACGCAGAACAGCCGCAGCCCGGGGCTGGCGTCGAGGACGCGCCGGGTCAGCGGCGCCATCTGCGTGACGCACACCTCCACGCCCCGCAGCGCCTCGATCAGCTCGTCCTCCACGTCGGACGCCTCGTTCACCTCGCCCACGGGACCGAACGGCACGACCGGCCACGGCAGCGTGAGCTCACTGATGTCCAGGTCGCCGGGCACCTCGCGCTTGAGCGCGTCGATGAGCAGGCGGTTCTGGACGAAGTGGTCGCCTGCGGCGAGGACTCGGATGGTCAACGGTCGGCTCCAATCGGGGAGTTGAACTGCAGCATGGCGACCTGCCCGTCCCGGAGGCGCAGCTCCGTGACGGCGCAGTTGTCCAGGCGCGGGAACAGCCGGCGGTAGGAGCCGAGCGGCAGCCCGATGAGCCGGCACAGGGCGAGCCTGATGGCGGTCGTGTGGGCCACCACCAGCACCCGGCCGTCCGGCTGGGCGGCGCGGACGTCGTCCAGCGCGGCCACGAAGCGGTCCGCCACGGCGTGCGGGTCCTCGCCGCCCGGCAGCGGATGGGCGGCGGGGTCGGCCTCGAACGCGGCACGCTCCTCGGGGAAGCGCTCGTGCATCTCGGCCGAGGTCAGGCCGTCGCCCTTGCCGAAGTCGATCTCGCGCAGCCGGTCGTCCACGCGCAGCTCGACACCGGCGGCCTCGGCGCTGGGCGCGGCGGTGATCGAGGCCCGGCTGAGCGGCGACGCCCAGACACCGGTGAGCCCCGCGGTGGCGGCCCAGCCGGCCAGCCGGCCGGCCTGCTCGTGGCCGAGCGGGGTCAGCGCGACGTCGCTGAGCCCGGCGTAGCGGTTCTCCGCGTGCCAGACGGTCTCGCCGTGGCGCACCAGAACTAGACGGGTCAAGGTGTGGTCCTCTCACGGGCGTGGGCGGCGGCCGTGGCGGGCAGCCAGCCGCGGGTCTCCAGCTCCTCGACGAAGCGCAGGTAGTGCTCGCTCAGGTCGGCGCCGTCGGGGTGGACGATCTCGCGGGTGCGGACCATCCCGTCGGTCGCGCCGGGGCCGGCGGCCAGGGCGGCCATGCCGAGCGCGGGCTCGGCGTTCTCCCGCAGCGTCACCGGGCGGCCGAGGACGCTCGCGCGCAGCCGGTTCCAGTAGGCGCTCCGCGTGGCGCCGCCGGTCAGGATGATCTCGCCGTCCACGGGGGCGCCGAGCAGGTCGAGGTAGTCGAAGCAGAGCCGCTCGACGTAGGCGGCGCCGCGCAGGATCGCCGCGTAGCGGTCCACGTCGTCGCTCACCTCGCCGAGCGTGAAGCCCTCCGCCTCCGGCGCGGCGAACGGGAACCGCTCGCCGCGCGACACCAGCGGGTACGTGGTCGCCGCCGGCTTCCTGCCGCCGGGGCCGAAGCGGCGGGCGGCCTCCTCGCCGAGCGCGTCGAGGTCGCGTCCCGGCAGGTCGCGCGCCAGCACCCCGGCGCCGGTGCTGGAGGCGCCGCCGGGCAGCCAGGAGCCGTCGGGCGCGCGGTGGGAGTAGACGACGCCGAGCGGGTCGTGGACCAGCTCGGGGGTGACGCCCTTGAGGACGAGCGTGGTGCCCATGACGGAGTTCCAGCTTCCCGGCCGCAGGGCGCCCGCGCCGAGCTGGGCCGCGCACCCGTCGGTGGTGCCGGCGACGATGGGGGTCCCCTCCGGGATGCCGGTGGCCTCCGCCGCCTCGGCGCACACCTCGCCGATCACCCCGCCCGGCCGTACGACGCCGGGCAGCATCGCGGCGGGCACGCCCAGCGCGTCCAGCACGTCGTGCGGCCAGCGCTCCTCGATGAGGTCCACGCCCGTCTTGAGCGCGTTGCTCAGGTCGGTGGCCACCTCCCGGCCGGCCAGACGGCGGTTGACGAAGTCGTTCTGGTGGGCCAGCCTGGCGCCCTCCGGGGCGTCGCGGAGCAGCCACAGCAGCTTGGGCAGCGCCCAGTTGGCCTGCATGCGCCGGTAGCCGAGCTTCTCCCACACGTGCGCGCCCACCGCGTTGACCCGCTCCACCTCGTCGGCGGCGCGCCGGTCGTCGTACATGAGGCCGGGCGTCAGCGGGCGGCCGTCCCGGTCGGCGAGCAGGATCGTGCCGGAGGTGGCGTCCACGGCCACGCCCCTGACCCGCTCCGGCGGGACGTCCCGCAGCGCCTCGCGGGTGGCCGCGGCCAGCTCCCGCCACCACTGCTCGGGGTCCTGCTCGTGCCGGGGGCCGTCGCGGTGGCTGGTCAGCGGCCTGCCGGCCGCGCCCAGCACCCGTCCGTCGGCGGCGACGGCCATCGCCCGCACGCTCTGCGTGCCGAGGTCGACGCCGATCCACACGCTCATGTCGAACTCCCCGTCATCGCCAGGCTCCCCGTCATCACCAGGCTCCCCGTCACGACCGGCTCCCCGTGCGGGTGCGCATCTCGGCCAGCAGCGGCCACGACCCGGCGGTGGTCTCCCGCAGCGCGAGGAAGTCCTTGTACGCGGTCCGGTACGCGCCGGGCTCGGGCCGTACGGCGTCGCGCAGCCGTACGTGCCGGTCGGCGGCGGCCGCGATCCCGGAGGCGGCGCCGGTGGCGGCCAGCCCGACGAGGTAGGCGCCCCGGGCGCCGACCTCCGCGTCGCCCGAGCGGAGCACGGGCACGCCGCTGACGTCGGCGATCATCCGGACCCACAGGTCGCTGGCGGAGCCGCCGCCGCACACCCGCAGCTCGCGGGCCGGGGCGCCGGTGGCGGCCAGGCAGTCCTGGACGACGAGGGTCAGTCCCTCCAGCACGGCCCGCGCGACGTGCTCGCGGCCGTGCTCGAACGACATGCCCAGGAAGGCGCCGCGGGCCAGCGGGTCGGAGAACGGCGCCCGTTCGCCCGCCGGCGAGAAGTACGGCTGGAACGCCAGCCCGGCGGCGCCCGGCGGCGCGCCGGCGGCCAGCTCGCCCAGCTCGGCCGGGCCCGGGAGCCCGAGCATGCGGCACACCCAGTGCAGCACCTCGACCCCGGCGAAGGTGGGGAAGGCCCGCAGGTAGCCGCCGGGAACGGCGATGGTGATGCCCACGGGCGGCCCGTCCAGCTCGGGCTCGGCCACGACCGTCTCGGTGCACAGCGTGGTGCCGAGGATGCTGCACGCCTGGCCGGCGCGCACGGCCCCCGCGCCGATGGCGGTGGAGACGATGTCGTAGGGGGCCATCACGACGGGGGTCCCGGCCGGCAGCCCCAGCGGCCCGGCCGCCTCGGCGGTCAGCCCGGCCACCCGGTGCTCGTCGTCGCGCACCTCCGGCAGCAGCCGCGCCGCCCACTCCAGGCCGAACAGCCCCAGCAGCTCGGTGGAGTAGGCGCGGGTCCGCAGGTCCATGAACGGGGCCGAGGCGTCCGACTCGTCGGCCGCGATCTCCCCGGTCATCCGGGAGAAGATCCACCCGCCGCACGTCAGGAGCGCGGCCGAGCGGTCGAGCCGGTCGGGGTCGTGCTCGCGCAGCCAGGTGAGGATGGCGTGCGGCAGCCCGGAGGCGGCCGACGAGCCGTTGATCCGGAAGGCCCGCTCCGACAGCCCGGAGTGGGCCCAGCGCTCCACCACGGCGGCGGCGCGGGCGTCGTTCCACAGGACCGCCGGGCCGGTCGGGCGGCCGTCGGGGCCGACGAGCCAGGCCCCGTCGCCCTGCGCGGTGAGGGCGACGAAGTCGACCGGCCCGTCCATCCGGGACGCCACCTCACGCACGGTGTGCGCGACGGCGTCCCAGACGTCGTCCATGTCCTGCTCGGTGTGCCCGGGCAGGGGCCGGGACACGCGGGTCTCCCGGCGGGCGACCGCGACCTCGGCGCCCTCCTCGTCGTAGCCGACCGCCTTGATCACCGTGGTGCCGGCGTCGACGCAGATGGCCGCCATCAGGCCCTTCCGTGAGAGGTGCGGGACTTGCGCGCCACCGAGTCCACGACCACGGCCAGCAGCAGCACGACGCCCGTCACGACGAAGCGGATGGAGGAGTCGAGGTTGAGCAGCGTCAGGCCGGAGGAGATGGACTGGATGACGATGATGCCGAGCAGCGCGCCGAACGCGGTGCCGCGCCCGCCGAACAGGCTCGTCCCGCCGATGACCGCCGCCGCGATGGCGTTCAGGTTGACGTCGCCCGCGCCGCTGCTCTGGTTGGCCGCGGCCAGCCGGGCGGCGGCCAGGATGCCGCCCACGGCGGCCAAGGACGAGCAGAGCACGAACACCGAGGTGTAGACGGCCCTGACGTTGATGCCGGCCCGCCGGGCCGCCTCCACGTTGCCGCCGACGGCGTAGACCGACCGGCCCCACTTCGTCCGCGACAGCATGTAGTGCATGATCAGGACGAGCGCGACGAAGAACACGAACATCCAGCCCACGCCGCGCGTCTGGCCGAGGTACCAGACCACGAACAGCAGCACGACGAGCAGCGCCACGCTCCGCGCGGCCAGCATCGGCACGCTCTTGGCCGACAGCCCCGCCCGGTGACGCTCGCGGGCGTGCAGGTAGCCGGTGGCGAACAGCCCGGCCGCCGCGAGCACCGCGAACGTGTACGACAGCCACGCGGGCACGAAGTCGAGCTGGGCGAAGGCCACCAGGCCCGAGTCGAACGGCAGGTTGATCGAGCCCCTGGTGCCCAGCACGTAGAGCTGGAGCCCGAGGAAGGCGAGCAGGCCGGCCAGCGTGATGACGAAGCTCGGCACCCCGAACCGGTTGAACAGCTGGGCGTACACCCAGCCGATCACCGCGCCCATGATCACGGAGGCGGCGATCGCCAGCCACACCGGTAGCCCCTGCCCGACGAACAGGACCGCGAGCACCGCGGCGGACAGGCCGCTGACCGAGCCGACCGACAGGTCGATCTCCCCGACGAGCAGCACGCAGACGATGCCGAGCGCGATGACGCCGACCGCGGCCGACTCCAGCGTGAGGTTCACCAGGTTGGCGCTGGACAGGAAGACCGGGTTGAGGATCTGGAGCACCGTCCAGATCACGACGAGGCCGACCACGACGGGGATCACGCCCAGGTCGCCGCCCCGGGCGCGCTCCACCACGTCGGTGATCGCGCCGCGCAGCCCGGTGCGGCTCTGCAGCCGCTCGTCCTGGCGATCGGTGGTGACCATGCTGTTCACGACGAGAGCCCTTCCTTGCTGCGCGCCTGCCGCTGCGTCACCACGTTGTCGGTGGCGCCGGTGATGGCGGCGATGATGTCCTCGGTGGAGACGTCGGCCACGTCGAAGACACCGTTGTTGCGGCCGAGCCGGAGCACGGCCACGGTGTCGGCCACGGCCTTCACGTCGGCCATGTTGTGGCTGATCATGATGACGCCGAGGCCGTTCTCACGGAGCCGCTCGACGAGGTTGAGCACCTCGGCCGTCTGGGCGACGCCCAGCGCCGCCGTCGGCTCGTCGAGGATGATGACCTTCGGGTCGCCGAGCAGCGACCTGGCGATCGCGACCGTCTGCCGCTGGCCGCCGGACAGCGACGCCACCGGCACCCGAACGCTGGGGATCTTCGCGGAGAGCTGCCGCAGCAGCTCCCACGAGCGGGTCTCCATCGCCACGTCGTTGAGCCGGAGGGGACGCATCTCCTGGCCGAGGAAGAGGTTCTGGATCACGTTGAGGTTCTCGCACAGGGCGAGGTCCTGGAAGACGGTGGCGATGCCCAGCTTGTGCGCCGCCGCCGGCGTCGGGATGTGCACCTCACGCGACGCGAACGTGATCGTGCCCGAGTCCGGGGGGTGCACCCCTGACAGGATCTTGACCAGGGTGGACTTGCCGGCGCCGTTGTCGCCTACGACGGCCACGACCTGACCGGCGGCCACGTCCAGCTCGACGTCCGTCAGCGCGGCGACGGCGCCGAAGGTCTTGCTGATCCCGCGCAGTGACAGGACGCTCTCGGCGCGCGGGGCGTCCGCCTGCTCGCCGTCTTTCTGCCGGATGGAGGACAAGGAATCTCCTGTCGGTCTACTTGATGCCGCGCTGCCTGATCAAGGGCTACTTGATCCCGAGCTCGGCGCAGCCCTTGGCGTACGCGCCCGTGCAGGCGTCCGCCGCCTTCATGATCCCGCTCTGGAACAGCACCTCGTTGATGTTCTCCCTGGTGACGACCGTGGGGACGAACAGCTCCGACGGGGTGTTGTAGAGGGTGGTCTTGCCGGCCGGCTTCTCGCCCTTCATGAACTGGAAGGCGACGTTCGCCGCCGCCTCGGCCACGATCTTGATGGGCTTGGAGATGGTGTTGAACTGGTCGCCCGCGATGATCCGCTGGGCGGCGGCCACCTCGGCGTCGTTGCCCGTGACCGGCGGCACCTTCACGCCCGCGGCCTTGAACGCGGCGATCGCACCGCCGCCGGTGCCGTCGTTGGCGGCCACCACGCCCACGATCTGGTCGTTGAAGCGGGTGATCTGGCCGCTGACCCACGTCTGCGCCTTCTCCGGCTGCCAGTCGGGGGTGTCGTACTCGGCCAGCAGCTTGAAGCCGCTGGGGTCGACGGCGCTGTGGATGCCCTTCTTGATCAGGCCGGCCGCGGCGTCCGTGGGGGAGCCGTTGACCTGGAGGAGGCCGCCCTGCGCGTTCTGCGACTTCAGGTGGTCGACCAGCGACTGGGCGATCATGGCGCCGATCTTCTCGTTGTCGAACGAGACGTAGTAGTCGGCGGGCGTGGCCGGGATCGGCCGGTCGTAGGCGATGACCGGCACCTGCTGGGCCTGCGCGGACTTGACGATCGTGGCCGCCGCGGCGGAGTCGACCGGGTCGATCACGATGGCCTTGACGCCCTGGGCGAGCGCGGAGTTGGCCTGCTGCTGCTGCTTGGCGGCGTCGGAGTCGGCGTTCTGGTAGATGACCGTGCAGCTCGGGCAGAGCTGCTTCATCTTGGCCTCGAACAGCGGCTTGTCGGCCAGCTCGTACCGGGTGGAGGCCAGGTCCGGCATGAGGAAGGCCACCTTGGCGTTCTCCACGCCGCCGCCGCTGGAGGCGGTGCTGCCGCCCCCGCCGCTGGAGCCGGAGCCACAGGCGGTCAGGGAGACGGCGGCGACGACTGCCGCCGCGGCGAACGCGGAGGTCCGGATCTTGGCTCTGTTCACGGGTCGCTTCCTCACTACTTGCTAGGTCCTCGCGGAGCCGGTCGGGGTCGGGATCCCGGCCACGCACGGACCGCACAAACGGCACCGTGCTGTGGTGCGTTTCACGCTAGCGCGCTTGCGGAATATTTGTCCAGCAAAAGTGTTCACGGTATTTCCATGCGTTTGACCTGCGGTTCACCTGGAGTGAGCCGCGGGAAGGCATGACGAAGCCGGGAAGGACGGAGCGGGGACGGGCGCGGCGGAGCGGATGCGCCGTGACAGCAGGGGATCGCGGCCCGGGGTCGCGGCCCGGGACCGCGGGCCGGAGGCCCCGGCTCGGGGGCCGGCTCGGAGGCCGGCTCAGCGGGTGGCGGCGAGCAGGCTCTCGGCCGTGAGGGCGTCGGTGACGAGCTGGTTGAAGTAGCCGCCCCTGGCGCCGGCGACGATGGACACGACCTTCTCCGGGCCGGCCGCCACCGCGATCGAGAACGGGATGCGGCGCAGCTCCTCCAGGCCGGTGGCGACCAGCCGCTCGCTGCCGGGGTAGCTCACCGGCTCGCCGTCGCGGTCGTAGAAGCGCGAGCAGACGTCACCCACGGCGTGGCGCAGGCTGTCGGCGTAGCGGGGCACGAAGGCGGGCGTGACCTGCCGCATCAGCGGGGGCGAGCCCACGCCGACGATCGCGCACTTGGCGTGCGCCCACAGGTCCATGACGCGGCGCACCGACGGCTCGTGCTGGAGGGAGGAGAACAGCTCCGGCCCCGGCAGGGCGGGCGCGTAGAGGTAGCTGGGCACGCCGCCGACCCGCTCGGCGAGCAGGCGGGTGGTCTCGTTGGTCTGGAACCAGGGCTGCGGGTCCTCCTGCCCGCCCACGGCCGGCGCGATCGTCACGCCGGGGAAGTGGCCCAGGCTCTCGCGCGCGCACTCGTACACCGTGCTGCCGGAGGAGACGAGCACCGTGTCACCCGATCTCAGCCCGACGCCCGTCAGGGCCCTGGCCAGGCCGGGGGCCAGCCACGGGCCGAGTGCCGGCCCGCTGACCTTGGGCACCAGGTAGACGCGCTGGAGCCGCAGGGCCTCGGCCACCTCGGCGGCGAGCGGGCCCTCCTCCAGGGTCGCGGGGCGGTGGACCCGGATCTCGACGATGCCGTGGCGCCGCGCCTCGGTCAGCAGGCGGCTCACGGTCGCCCTGCTCACGCCCAGCCGCTTGGCGATGTCGGCCTGCGTCGCGTCCTCCAGGTAGTACTGGGAGGCGGCCGCGTACATCAGCTCCTGAGGGAACCGGGTCTGGACCTCCGGTGCGACGTCGGCGGCATTCATGCGCGCGGTCTCCCTGGGTGCGAGTTCAACTGCCGGATCAGGTGCGTGAACACGTGTGCAGAACGGATGCGCACCGACTATACCTCTGTGCCCCCCGAGCAAAGGCTAGCGAGCCCGCGGCCGGGACGTGACGGGCCTCAGGGAAGAGCCCCGGCGACCAGCGCGTCCCCGAGCGGCGTGCGCGCGTAGAGGACGGAACGGCCGGAGCGGGTGCCGGCCACGAGCCCCGTGCCGCGCAGCGCGGCGAGATGCCCGCCCGTGGTGCCGAGACTTTGCCCGAGCAGGGCCGCGAGGTGCGTGGTCGTGGCAGGCACGGCCAGCTCGGCCAGGATGCGGGCGCGGGTGCGGCCGACGAGCGCCGCCAGGCCCGCGTCCGCCTCCGGCTGCTCCACCGCCACCCCCCGCGCCGGGTAGACCAGCGCGTACGGCCACGCCTCCTCCAGGTACGCGCCGACGTTGCCCGTGAACACCGACGGCAGGAACAGCAGCCCGCGCCCGCCCAGCCGGTGGTGCTTGTCGGCGCGGCCCATCCGGATCTCGATGCGGCCCTCGCGCCAGCGCACCTGCGAGCTGAGGTCGCCGAGCGCCGCGGCCCAGCCGTACGTGGCCAGCCGCCCGGCCCGCTGGATCACGTCCCGCTCCAGAGTCGCGTGGAAGCGCGGCCAGGACGGCGAGACGACCTCCCGCCAGAGCACCTCGAACGCGTCCGCCAGCACTCCCACCACGTCCGGCCCGAGCAGCAGCTCCCGCACCCACGCGGGCACCGGCGGCCGCCCGGCCAGCACCGCGGTGATCTCCGCGTGCGCCTGCGCGACCGGGGTGGCGCGCATCGCCGCGAGCTCCGTCTCGAACGGCACGCTCATCCCGGCGGGCGGCGGGGCGACGAAGTCCACGTTGTCGCCCCGGTTGCCGGTGATCGCGGCCGTGGCGCGCAGCGCGGGGAGGGCGCGTTCGAGCTCCAGGTACGGCCCGCGCCACCGCTCGGCCCAGTGCCGGTGCGGACCCGCCTCGACCCGTCCGGCCAGGACCCACTGGGCGTGCATGGTCTCGATCAGCGGCGAGACGGCGAACCGGCTGGCGGCCACGTCCTGCGGGGTGACCTCGATCGTAAACACCTTTCGGTTATATCCGAAAAGTTCGCCTGCGCCGGGGGCGCCCGCGAGCATCGGGATTCGGCCATGGGGGCCGACGCGGTGAGTGAGGACGCGGTGAGTGAGGGAGTGCGGTGTGAGTGAACGCGGGGCGACGTTCGGCGAGGTCTTCGCGGTCCGGGAGTTCCGGGTGCTGTTCGGCAGCTTCGCGCTGATGATCGCGGGCGACTCGGTCAAGATGCTGGCGCTGTCGGTGCTGGTGTACGCGCGGACGGGGTCGCCGGGGCTGTCGGCCGCCGCGTACATGGCCGGGTGGCTGCCGTACATCCTCGGCGGGATCTTCCTGCTGTCACTGGCCGACCGGCTGCCCGCCCGGCCGCTCATGGTGACCGGGGAGCTGGTCAGGGTGGCGGTCTGCCTGGCGCTCGCCTACGGGGGTCTGCCGGTGTGGGCGATGCTGGCGCTGGTGCTGGTGACGGGATTGTTCTCGCCGGTGTTCGGCGCGGCGCGCAGCGCGATGCTGCCCGAGGTGCTGCCGGGGGACGGGTTCGTGCTGGCCCGTTCCCTCATGGGGGTGACCTCGGCGGGGGCGCAGATCGCGGGGCTCGCGCTGGGCGGGGCGTTCCTCGCGGCGGCGGGGCCGGGCGGCGCGCTCGGGGTCACGGCGGCCCTGGCGGCGATGGGCGCGGCGGTGCTGTGGGTGGGGCTGCCGCGCCGGCCCGCCAGGAACGCGACGTCCGCCGCCCCCGCCAGGAACGCGCCGTCCGCGGATCAGGCCAGGAACGCGGCGTCCGCGGACCAGGCCGGGGACGGTCCCGAGGGTGGGCCCGCTGACGGGCCCGGTCAGGGGGCCCCGGGTGGTGCGGTGCGGGTGACGCTGCGGGTGAACGGGCTGCTGCTGCGGGACCGGCGGGTGCGGGGGCTGCTGCTGGCCAGCTGGCTGCCGCCCGCGTGCCTGGCCGGGGCCGAGGCGATGGTCGTGCCGTACCTCGGCGGGCAGGGGCGGGCCGGGACGGTGCTGGCGGCCGCGGCCGTGGGCATGGCGGCCGGGGAGTTCGCGGTCGGCCGGTTCGCGGCGCCCGGCCTCAGGGAGCGGCTGTCGCTGCCGCTCGCCGTGCTGCTCGGGCTGCCGTGGCTGGGGTTCCTGGCCGGCCCGGAGATGGGATGGGCGTCGGTGCTGGCGGCGGTGGCCACGTCGGGGCTGGCGTACCAGCTCGGGTTGCAGCGCAGGTTCCTGGAGGCCGTTCCGGAGGAGGCGCGCGGGCAGGCGTTCGGGCTGCTGTCGGCGGGGCTGATGACCGGTCAGGCGGCGGGCGCGGCGCTGGTGGGGGTGCTCGGCGAGGCGGCCGGGCCAGGGATGGCGATCGCCGCGGCGGGCGCGGCCGGTGTCGTGGCGGCGCTGGCCCTCGCCCGCGTGCTGCGGCCCGCGGCCGGAGGCGGTCCTGTACGGGAGGTCACGGGGGCAGCTCACCCGAGCCGCGAGGGATGAGGCGCACCGGGAGGGTGACGTGCCGCGGCTGGTCGCCGTCGCCCGACAGGCGGCGGAACAGCAGCTCGGCGGCGATCCGGCCCATCCCCGCCGGGTCCTGGGCCACCACGGTCACGCCGGGCGTCAGCAGGTCGGCCAGCTCGAAGTCGTCGAACCCGGCCATCGCGATCGGCTGCCCTGTCGCCGTTCCACCCGCTGTCGTTCCATCCGCTGTCGTCCGGCCCGCTGTCGTCCGGCCCGCCGACGTCCGGCCCGCCAGTGCGCGCAGCGCCGTCACCGTGAGCCTTCCGTTGCCCGTGAACAGCGCCGTGGGCGGCCGGTCCAGGGTCAGCATGCGGTCGAGGTCGGCCCGCACGCCGTCCGGCGAGGGCGTCCGCATGGACACCAGCCGCTCGTCGTACAGGTGGCCCAGCGCGGAGCGGTAGCCGTGCAGCCGCCGCGCGGCCGTGAAGATGGACGGGTGGTCGCCGAGGAAGGCGATCCTGCGGTGCCCGTGCGCGAGCAGGTGCCGGGTCGCCAGAGCCGCGCCGCCCGCGTTGTCGCACAGAACGGTGTCCACGTCGATCCCCGGCCCCGGCGGCCGGTCCGCGAACACCGCCGGCGTGCCCGCCTCCAGCTCCCGCCGCAGGTAGGAGTGGTCGTGCCCGGCCGGCACCACGATGAGCCCGTCGACCCGGCGCGCGCAGAACGTGCGCACCAGCTCCCGCTCCCGGTCCGGGTCCTCGCTCGACGACGCGCTCAGCAGCAGGCAGCCCTGTCCGATGACGACGTCCTCGACGGCCCGGCCGAGCGCCGCGTAGAAGGGGTCCGCGAGATCCTCGATGACCAGGCCGACGGTGGAGGTGTGACCCCTCCGGAGCACGCGGGCGCTCTCGTTGCGGCTGTAGCCGAGGCGGTCGATGGCCTCGCGCACCCGCTCGGCCGTGCCGGGGTGGACGCCGGGCTCGCCGTTCACCACCCGGGACACGGTCTTGAGCGCCACGCCGGCGGCCGAGGCCACGTCCTTCATCGTCGGTCTCACGCCTGGATCATGTCCCATGCCGGCAGTGTGGACAACGTTGTCACCTCGGTCGGCGCGGTTGACCTTGGAGTGGAAACTGCTGATACCTTAGGTAAGGCTTACCTATCGAGGCGGGGGTGCGGCGGCGTGGTGGCGACCGAGGTACGCGATGTCACCGGGGTGCTGGAGCGCGTCGCGGCCGAGCGGGGCGGGGTGATCGGCGTCCCGCCCGGCCTCCTCGTCACGCCCGACGAGACGTGGACGCCCGCCGCCGAGCTGCTCCGCCCGCCGTACACGCTGCTGGACGAGCTCGTGGAGCAGACCGCCGCCCGCTGGAGCGCCCCGCGTCACGTCGGCGCGGCGCTGTTCTGGAAGACGTACGGCTACTGGCACACCATGCCGATGGCGCTGGCCTGGGCGCTCGGCGCGCCGATCCCCGTCATGCCGCTCGCCGAGACGTACTTCAAGGTCTCCGAGGCCGGGGTGACGATCGGGGCCACGCGGGTGCGCCACGGCTCCGGGCCGGAGGCGATCCGCGAGGCGCTCGCCGAGTCGCAGGCGCCGCTGGTGCGGATTCTCAGCGGGATGGCGAAGGTGGGCGAGCGCACCCTGTGGGGCTCGACGGCCGAGGCGTTCGCCCACCCGCTGACCCTCATGGTGCCCGGCGACTACATGGCGCTGCTGCGCGCGATCGGGCGGCCGGTCGACGGGCTCGTCGAGCCCGCCGGCGACGCGTACTTCCGCAGGACCTGCTGCCTGTGGGTGACCCTGCCCGACGCCGAGGCGTGCGGAAGCTGCTGCGTGCTCCGCCCGCGTCCGTAGCCGCCCGCGTCCGTGGCCTTCTCCGGGCGTGGCCTTTCCGGGCCTGGCCTTTCCGGGCCTGGCCTTTCCGGGTGTGGCCTTTCCGGGCGTGGCCTTTTCCGTCCGTGGCCGGCTGTTCTCCCAGCCGGCCACGCCCGTGGACGGCCGTCGCCTCAGGCGACGGCCGCGTCCCCCAGCTCCGGCTCCGGCGAGGTCTGTGTGCCCGCGCCGCTCCGGGCGACGGCCTCGTCAGCCGGCGGCGCCATGTCGTCGAGGGGCCGCAGCTCGTCCGCGTAGCTGACCGAGACGCGGCGCATCACGCCGGTGCCGTCGATCGAGTACTGCCCGAGCCGCCACAGCGGCGGCGAGTACGCGTGGATGGAGACGCTGCCGTCCGTCGCGCCCGTCAGCCGGTGGATGTGGTCGGGACCGAACGAGAACGAGCGCCCCTCGGGCACCACCGTCTCCAGGTGCTCGCCGCCGATGCGCGGGTTGCACTCCAGCAGCGCGCCCCGCACCACGTGCACGGCTCCGGACGACACGTCGTGGTCGTGCCAGCCCGTGTCGTCCTCGGGCCGCCAGCACAGCAGCCACACGTCCACGTACGCGTCCCGGTAGAGCGAGGCGTAGTGCCGGCCGCCGTCGGCGGGGAAGTCCACCTCGTGCTCCCACTCCTGCGGGTGGGCGGCCAGCGTGTCGACCAGGCCGCGCAGCTCCCGCCGGTCGAGCGTCCGCTCCGGCAGGTCGGCACAGACGCCCCCGTCCTGGGTCTGGCGCGCGCTGCCGTGGTCGATGGCCGGGTCACTGGCGAGGTTGACGGCCGGGTCACCGACGGTGCCGGTGGGTCGAGTGCCCTCGTTCACGTACGAGTCTCCTTTCTGGCGAGTAGACGACGGGGGTTGGTGACCCGGATGGCGTGCGCGGCGGCCGCGCCGAGGCCCGGGTCGGGTGCGGTGGCGTAGGGGGCGTCGGAGCCGTTGACGACGACGTCGACGCCCAGTTCACGGACGATCGCGTCGATCGCCCTCGGGCCGTACGAGGACGTCTCCACGAAGAAGCCGGGATCGACCCGGCCGCGCCCGCCGCCGCCCCGGGCGATCAGGCGCTCGGCGTGGAGCGGCGCCAGGCCCGCGAGCAGCGCGAAGCAGACGCGCAGCGTGGGGTGGCGCGGGCGGACGACGGCGTGGAAGTAGTGCCAGGCCGCGTGCATCTGCTGCACGTACGGCACGACGGCCGGCCACCACGGCGGCGTCCCGCCCGGCTGCGGCTGCACCGGGCCGCCCGGGTGGGGCGGTGCGGCGGGGCCCGGGTGGATGAAGAGGGGCAGGTCGCGCTCGGTGAGGACCTTCAGGAGCCGGTCGTCCGGAACGGCCGTGGCCGGGATCTGCAGCCCGGCGAACCCCCGGTCGAGGTCGTCGGCCAGGCGGCCGGGGTCGGGGTCGGCGTGGCAGGTGGCGGCCCACGCGCCGAACGGCTCGCCCAGGGCGAGCGCGCCCTCGTGGTAGGCGTCGATCAGCGGCCAGGACTCCTCCGGCGGCAGGAGCTCGATGCCGAGCGGGCTCGACAGGGACACCAGCGCCAGCTCCAGCCCCGTGGTGTCGCGGGGCCCGTGGTCGGCCGGGTTCACCTCGTAGGGAGGCTCGCCGTCGAGGTACAGGGTCCAGCCGTCGAGGCGGGGAGGGGCCGTGCGCGCGCGCAGAGCCTCGATGAACTCGGGCGTCCACAGGTGCTGGTGCACGTCGATGGTCACGACTTGATCGCCTCCTCCCGGCATTTCCTACTGATAATATAGGTTACTGATCGACCGAAACGCCACGAAGGGTGGTGAACCGTTTCAGTGATACGGTTCAGTGAACCGCTTCACCTCCGACATGTCAACGGGTGAGGGTCACGAACCTCCGTGGGTGCGGGTTTCTGTCAGCGCCACGCAATAGGCTGATTCAATGCCCCGGAAGAGAGCGACGATCCGGGAAGTGGCCAAGGCGACCGGCCTGTCGCCGGCGGCCGTTTCCTACGCGCTACGTGGCCTGCAGGTCTCCGAGGAGACCATGGAGCGGGTGCGCGCCGCCGCCGACGAGCTCGGCTACGAGGCCGATCCCATCGCCCGCGCCCTGGCCAGCGGGCGCACCGGCATGATCGGGCTGCTGTGCGGCTCCCTCGAAGACCTCTGGCAGCAGTCGCTGGCCGTCGGCATCAGCAGGGGGCTGCGCGAGAAGGACCGCTACGCCCTCATCCTCGACGCCGTCGGCGACCCCGCCCGCGAGCGGGCGCTCGCCCAGCAGCTGCGCGACCAGCGGGTCGACGGCATGATCGTGCAGCCGCTCGACCCGGCGGCGCCGTTCTGGCCGGAGCTGTGCGAGACCGTGCCGGTCGTGGCGATCGGCGACTCGCTGGCGGGCACGGCCGCCGAGGTCGTCTTCGACAACCGCAGCGGCGTCACGCTGGCCCTGGAGCACCTGCGCGAGCTGGGGCACCAGCGGGTCACCGTGCTGACCCCCACCCGCGACAGCACCCCCGACCGCCCCGCCGACGTGCACGTCACGGCCGAGGCCGAGCGGCTGGGGCTCGACATCGAGGTGGTCATCGCCCCCCACGGCCTGGCCGCAGCCACCGAGGCCGCGCACCACGCGCTGCGCCCGGGCGGCCCGTCGGCGGTGTTCTGCTTCTCCGACTCGATCGCGTACGGGGTCTATGCGGCGGCCCGGGATCTCGGCCTGTCGGTGCCCGGCGACATCTCGGTCATGGGATACGACGACCACCCGATGTCCGGGCTGCTCACGCCGGGGCTCACCACGGTGGACTGGAACATCGACGGCATCGTCAAGGCGGCCGTGCGGCTGGTGTCGGCGGCGGCCGACGGGGGCGCGCGCCGCCGCCGCGTCGTCCAGCGGCCGACCCTCAAGGAGCGTGGCTCGGTCCGCGACCTGACCTGAGCGGACCTGGCGTCAGGGAGTGGGGGTGAAGAGGGCGGCGGTGCGTGCCGCGATCGACTCGCCCGCGATCTCCAGGGGCTCGGTGGTGCGCAGCGCCCGACTCAGCACGAACGCGCCCTCCAGCGCCGACAGCAACGTGATCACCAGCTCGCGGGCCTCCCGCTCACCGGCCCCCGCCCGGGTGAAGAAGCCCGTGCCCAGGGCGATCCACTCGGTGAAGACGTCGACGGTGGCCTGGCGCAGCGGCTCGCTGGTGCTCGCCACCTCCAGGGCCACGGTGGCGATCGGGCAGGCGTCGGCGTAGCCCGTCTCCACCAGGGTGCGCGCCGCGCCCGCGAAGAAGTCGCGGACCCCCGTCACCGGATCGGGCGCTTCCTCCATGACGGCGGTGAACAGGCGCCCGTACCCGGCTCCCGACCTGCGCACGACCTCGGCCCCGAGCTGCTCCTTGCCTCCGGGGAAGAAGTGGTAGATGGAGCCGAACGGTGCTTCGGCCTCGGCCACGATCTGCTTGAGCCCAGTGCCGGTGTAGCCCTGACGCCGGAACAGCTCGGCGCCGGCGGCCATGATGCGCTCCTTGGTAGACGGTCTGCCCGTCGCGGGGCCTGCGTTCATGGTCGCTACTCTATCGCTAGAGCGATCTATCTAGAAGTTCATGGGTCATGGACGGAACGGAGGCGGGCGTGCCGGAGATCGAGCTGAGCGCGGGAGTCATCGAGTACGAGGACACCGGGGGAGAGGGGCCGGTCATCGTCTTCCTGCACGGGCTGACGATCGACTCCACGGTCTGGCGGAAGGTCGTCCCCGGGCTGGCGGGGGAGTACCGGTGCGTGCTGCCCACCCTGCCGCTGGGCAGCCACCGGCGGCCGATGAGGCCCGACGCCGACCTGTCGCTGCGTGGTCTCGCGTTGCTCGTGGGGGAGTTCCTGGAGCGGCTCGACCTGCGGGAGGTGACCCTGGTGCTGAACGACTGGGGCGGCGCGCAGGTGCTCGTCTCGGAGGGCCGGGCCGAGCGGGTCGGGCGGCTGGTGCTCACGGCGTGCGAGGCGTTCGACAACTACCCGCCGGGCGTGCCGGGCCGCGCCGTCGCCACAGCCGCGAAGATCCCCGGCGGGCTGTGGCTGACCATGCGGGCGTTACGTCTTCGGGCGACGCGCCGGGCCCCCGGTGGATGGGGGTGGATGAGCAAGCGGCCGATCCCGGACGAGATCATGGACGGCTGGTTCCGGCCGGCCATGACGAACCCGGCGATCCGCCGTGACCTGGCCGCGTACGCTCGCTCCACCCCGCCGAAGGCGGTGCTGCTCGCATGGGCGGAGCGGATGCGCGCCTTCGACCGGCCGGTGCTGGTGGTGTGGGCCGCGGAGGACCGGCTGATGCCGCGCGAGCACGGCCCCAGGCTGGCCGCGCTGTTCCCGGATGCCCGGCTGGTGGAGATCGGCGACAGCTACACGCTCATCCCGGAGGACCGGCCAGAGGCGCTGGTGGCGTCCCTCCGCGACTTCCTGACCGGGTGAGCGTTCAAGAGGTGGACGGCGTGCGGAGGGCGGACAGGGCGGCGTCGAGGTCCTGCGTCAGGGGGCGGTCCGGGGTCGGCCCGTCCAGGGCGCGGGTCGCGGCGACGCGCTCGCAGGCCAGCACGATCTCGTACGGCTCCACGCACCGCAGCGCCTGCCGGGCCGCCTGGGTGGCGAAGCCCGCGTGGTCCTCCGTGCCCAGGGAGATCACCGCCGTGCCCGTCGTCACCGGGGTCGCCAGGTGGCGCAGCTCGGCGAGGGCGTCCTGGGCGACGTACTCCAGGATCATCGCCCCGGACGCCCCGGGACGGTCGGCCAGGAACGGCAGTCCGCCCGTGTGGGCGGGGTCCATCAGCGTGGCCAGCCGGGCCGTGCCGAGCTGCGCCGTCTGGACCAGGGCGGCGCGCAGCGCGTCGAGCGCCAGGGCGACCGGTGCCGAGTGGAAGTTGCCGTTGTGCCAGGCGAGGGAGCCGGAGATCAGGGGGTTCTCGGTGGCGGCGTTCAGGTCGGTCTCGACCGTCTGCTCGGCCCGGCCCAGGACGTCCAGCACGGCCCCGTGGACCTGGGCGAACGCCCGGAAGCCGTACGGGTCCTGGACGCGCGCGGGCGGGCCGGGAGCGTGCAGCGCGCGCAGGCGCTCGGCGACGGCGGCCTGCCCCGGGTGCGGGCGGGCCTCCTGCACGGCGGCCGCCAGCGGCTCCGCCGAGGCGCCGGCCGCCGCGAACGACAGGGCGGCCACGCCGACGGCGGCATCGAGCAGCTCGCGCAGCCGGTGGCAGGCGATGGCGGCGTCGGCCAGCGTGGCGGCGCCCGAGCTGACGAACGGCAGCGCGTCCTCGGGAGCCAGCGGGAAGAGGGGCGCCTGTGAGGGGGAGGGCGGGGTGTGCCAGGGGAGCTCGCCGAGCAGGCACAGCGCCGTGGTGGCCAGGGCCGTCAGGTCGCCGGTGCCGATGGCGCCGTACGTGCGGACCGGCGGCGTGAACCCGGCGTTGATCGCGTACGCCAGCACCGGCAGCACCTCGGGATCCACCCCCGCCCCGCCCGCCAGGAGCTGGTTGAGCCGTACCGTCAGCATGGCCCTGGCCCGTTCGGGCGGCACGGGCGGACCGGCCCCGCACGCGTGGCTGCGCAGCAGGTCGTGGCCGCCGTGCTCGACCGCCACGTCCTTGTTGGCGCCGACGCCCGTGCCCCGGCCGTACACCGGCCCGGTCAGCTCCCGGGCGGTGGCCCAGGCGGCGCGCGCCCGTCCGGCCGGGCCGGCGACGACCTCCACGCGGC
>NZ_JBEXDT010000060.1:0-59338 GCF_040605905.1 Nonomuraea sp. NPDC005501
TTTTTTTTGGTGTTTTTTTTTTGCTATGGGTCTCGCCACCCCCCGGCGGGGCCCCCCCCCCCCCCCCCGCCGGTGACGACGCGGAACGGCTCGCCGCCGGTGTGGTAGTCGACCGTGGTGACCACGCCGTTCTCGCCCTGCCCTGGCCGGCGATGGGTCATGACCAGTCCTCCAGACCGGGGCTCGGGGCGCTCCTGCGCGGGCTGCTGCGTCGTCAGTAATGTGTCACATACCGCCCGGCTTGAGAAGGGCGTTCCCCGGTGACGGGACCGGCCGGTACGGCCCATACCATCGATGACGTGAAGGTACCCACGGACCACCCGAACCCCCTCGTCCGGAGCCTGCTGTCGCCCTGGGCGCCCACGGCGGCGTCGTTCCGGGCGTGGGCGCTGGCGTCCGTGGCGGCCAACGCCGGCATCACCGTGAGCGGCGCCGCGGTGCGCGTCACCGGCTCCGGCCTCGGCTGCCCGACCTGGCCGAGGTGCACACCGGACAGCTTCGTGCCGGTGCCGCATCCCGAGGTCGCGATGGCCAACATGCTCGTCGAGTTCGGCAACCGGCTGGTCACGTTCCTCGTGCTGGCCGTGGGGGTGGCCTGCGTGCTGTCGGCGCTGCGGCTGGCGCCGCGCCGCCGCTCGCTGCTCGGGCTGGCCCTGCTCCAGCCGCTGGGCGTGCTGGCGCAGGCCCTGTGGGGCGGCCTGGTGGTCAGGTCCATGCTCAACCCGTTCACGGTGGCCGTGCACTTCCTCATCTCGATCGCGCTGGTCGCCGCGTGCTGGATGCTCTACCAGCGCACCCGCGAGGGCGACGGCCCGATACGGCGGGTGGTCCACCGCGACATCCGCCGGCTCGGCCACGTCCTGATCGCCGCGGTGTCCGTCCTCCTGCTGGCCGGGGTGGTCGTGACCGGCACGGGCCCGCACTCGGGCGACGTCCTGGCCTCGCGCTTCGACCTCGACATCGAGAGCGTGGTGCGGCTGCACGCGGACATCGCGTACCTGGTGGTGGGGCTTTCCTTCGCGCTGGCGTTCGCCTTGCACGTCACCGACGCGCCTCGCACGGCCCGCCGGGCGGCGCTGGCCCTGCTCGGCATCGAGCTGCTCCAGGGCGTGATCGGCTACGTCCAGTACTTCCTCGCCGTGCCCGCGTTCCTGGTGGGACTGCACGTCCTCGGCGCGACCCTGGTGTGGATCTTCGCGCTGCGTGCCGTGACCGCCCTGCGCGTGCGCGGCCCGGTCGAGGAGGCGCCCGCCCCCTCCCCCACCGAAGTGGCCGCCGTCCGCTGATCGGTTATGCCAGGGTATGGGGTGAGAAGTCGGCCACTCCCCCACCGATGTGAGGTGCCGTTTTGCGGCAGTTCGTCCGCTCCTTCTGGAAGTCCTCGCGGCTGCGCCGCCCCTCCCGGAAGACGCTGCGGCGGGCCTACCAGGGGTCGGTGCTGGTCAGCGTGCTCGCGCTGGCCCCGATGACCTGGGCCTGGCTCGGCAGCGCCCCGCACCGCGCGGTGGCCGGCGCCCCGGGCTGGGAGGCGCGGGTGCCCGCCGCCGAGACCGCGCTCGTGCTCGGCGCCGGCCTGTACCAGGGCAGGCCCACCGGCATGCTGGCCGGCCGGCTCGACATCGCCGCCCGGCTGTACCGCACGGGCAAGGTCAAGGCCGTGCTGCTGTCGGGCGACAACAGCAGGAAGGACTACGACGAGCCGTCGGCGATGGCCGCCTACCTGCGCGCCCACGGGGTGCCGGACGACGTCATGGTCCTGGACTACGCCGGCTTCGACACCTGGGACTCCTGCGTACGGGCCCGCCGCGTGTTCGGCGCCGCCCGGGTGACCGTGGTGACCCAGGCCTTCCACCTGCCCCGCGCGGTCTCGCTGTGCCGGGCGGCGGGTCTGGAGACGTTCGGCGTGGGCGAGGACTCGACCCGCCAGTGGGCCGCCACCACCTACGTCTACGCCACCCGGGAGCTCGCGGCGACCGCCAAGGGGCTCGCCGACGCCCTGCTGCTCCACTCCGACCCGGTCTTCCCCGGGCCGCGGGAGACGTCGCTCACCACGATCCTGGCGCGCTCCCGCTGACCGACGGGAACCGCGCGCGGGACATGCTCATGATCTCCAGCAGGGCCCGCTGCTCCTCGTGGAAGGCCTGCTCGTCCACGACGTGGCGGGCGGCCCGCTCGTGCAGCAGGCCCAGCTCGGTGGCGGCGAGCTGGTAGTCGCGCATGGCGCGCAGCCCCCGCTTGCCGCCGTAGGCCCTGGCCCACTGCCGGGCCTTGCGCCGGCGGGGCAGCGCGGACAGCATGCGGATGTCGGCCGCGTCGACCAGCCGCGTCGGCTCGTACGGCGGCAGGTAGCGCTGCAGGAGCGCGACGATGCGCCGCCGGTCGCGGAAGACCACCGCGATCAGCACGGCCAGCACCACCAGCAGCGTCGCGTACGCGACGACCAGGCCGGCCAGCCCGCCGTAGGACACCATCCCGTTCCACAGGCCGTGCAGGACCATGGCCCCGGTCCAGCCGGCCAGGATGTAGAACACCCGCTCGGGCCCGTGCCGCTGGGCGGCGTAGGCGACCGCGACCCCGATCATCGAGGTGAACAGGGGATGCGCGAACGGCGACAGCACCCCGCGCAGCACCACGGTGACGGCCAGGCCGACGCCGCCGGCCTCGGAGTTGAGCGCCTGGACGTAGTAGCTGACGTTCTCGCTCATCGCGAAGCCGAGGCCCACCATGCTGGCGTAGATGACGCCGTCGGTGGGCCCGTCGAGCTCGGCCCGCCGGAACCTGAGCAGCCCGAGCAGCACCAGGCCCTTCATGGTCTCCTCGACCACGGGGGCGCCGAAGGTGGCGGTGAGGTTGCGGGCGCTGGCCGCGGACAGGTTGGCCGTGTCGATGATGTAGTGCAGGTTGAGCGAGTTGATCAGGCCGGCGACCAGCACGGCGACGCCGGCGCCCCAGGCGAAGGCGAAGACCAGGTTGCTGCGCGGCTCGGGCTCCATCCGGTCGAGCGCCAGCACGGCGGCCAGCAGCAGCGGCACGGGCGCGAGGGCCAGCACGAGCGCGATGAAGAACTGCACGGGCGCCCCGTTGATCACGTCGAAGGAGAACGAGACGAGGGCGCAGATGCCGGTGACGACCAGCCCGGTGATCAACGCGAACGACGGGCGGTCCTTCAACACCCAGCGTGGATCACGGGACGTCATAGGGTGACTTTAACGGATCACAGGGCAGGTGTCCCGCGCGGGGACCTGCCCCGGGACGGCCCCGCACGACCGCCGCTCAGGACAGCAGCGGGTCGATCGCGACGGCGAGGAAGAGCAGCGCCAGGTAGGCGTTGGACCAGTGGAAGAAGCGCATGGGCCGCAGCGCCACCCCGGTCTTGCCGGCGTTGAGCCGGGCCAGCAGGCGGTGCACCTCCCACAGGCACATGACGCCCAGGACGGCGGCCACGACGGGGTAGAACAGCGTGGTGCCGGCCACCGGCCACAGCGCCAGCGAGCACAGCACGGTCGCCCAGGTGTAGGCGATCGACTCCAGGATCACCCGGCGCTCGGTGGCCACGACGGGCAGCATGGGCACCTCGGCGGCCGCGTAGTCCTCCTTGTAGCGCATGGCCAGCGTCCAGGTGTGCGGCGGCGTCCAGAAGAACACCACGCCGAACAGCACCAGCGGCGCCCAGTCGAGCCGGTCGGTGATGCCGGCCCAGCCGATCAGCACGGGCATGCAGCCGGCGATGCCGCCCCACACGATGTTCTGGGCGGTGCGCCGCTTGAGGATCATCGAGTAGACGAGCACGTAGAACAGGATCGCGCCCGTGTTCAGGGCGGCGGCCAGCAAGTTCGTCGACAGCCCCAGCCCCAGCGTGGACAGGACGCCGAGCACGATGCCGAAGATCAGGGCGCCGCGCGGGGAGACCTGGTGACGGGCCAGCGGGCGGCGCCGGGTGCGGCGCATCTTCTGGTCGATGTCACGGTCGACGTAGCAGTTCAGGGCGTTGGCGCTGCCCGCCGACAGGGTGCCGAACACCATCACCGCGACCGACGTCCACAGCGGCGGCAGCCCTCCGGCGGCCAGGAACATCACCGGCAGCGTGGTGATGAGCAGCAGCTCGATGATCCGCGGCTTGGTCAAGGCGATGTAGGCCTTGACGATCATGCCGATCGAGCGGCCGCTCGGGCGCGGCGCATCCTCCGCCGGAGCGGGGGCCGTCGCCTGCCTGTTCGTCAGCACCGTCAAGGCGCTTCCAGCACGTGCGGAGTCAACGCGTAACCTCTGATTAGAGCGGATCCGTGGACGGGGCGCCGTGGCGGCCCTGCGGACAACAACCAAAACTGTAGTCGCAGGGTCGGCCGGTCCGGCCAATGGGGGGCTCGGGCCACGCGCCGCCGGCGCACGGATCACTGACGGAACATGTACGGAGCATGCATGGGAGGGAGTGGGGAAGCTTCGCCTCCCCCACTCGGTTAGGGTCCGGTGTGGGCGGGATATGCCAGACCGGCACCATCCACCAATGACAACTAGATTCCGGAGATCGAGCACTTGAGCACCGAACTCGTGCCAGCCCTCGAATGGACCGACCTCGACAAGAAGGCGGTCGACGTCGTTCGAGCCCTGGCCATGGACGCAGTGGAGAAGGCGGGCTCGGGACACCCCGGCACCGCCATGAGCCTGGCACCCGCCGCATACCTGCTTTTCCAGCGTACGATGCGCCACGACCCGACGGACCCGACCTGGATCGGTCGTGACCGATTCGTGCTGTCCTGCGGTCATTCGAGCCTGACGCTGTACATCCAGCTCTACCTGTCGGGTTACGGCCTCTCGCTGGGCGACCTGGAGCGGCTGCGCCAGTGGGACAGCCTCACCCCCGGCCACCCGGAGCACGGCCACACGCTCGGCGTGGAGACCACGACGGGCCCGCTGGGCCAGGGCCTCGGCAACGCCGTGGGCATGGCCATGGCCGCCCGCCGCGAGCGCGGCCTGTTCGACCCGGACGCCGCCCCCGGCGCCTCGCCGTTCGACCACCACATCTGGTGCTTCGTCAGCGACGGCGACATCGAGGAGGGCATCAGCCACGAGGTCAGCGCGCTCGCCGGCCACCAGAAGCTGGGCAACCTGACGGTCGTCTACGACGACAACCACATCTCGATCGAGGACGACACCCTCATCGCCAAGTCCGAGGACGTCGTCAAGCGCTACGAGGCGTACGGCTGGCAGACGCTGAGCGTCGACTGGACCGAGACCGGCGACTACGTCGAGGACGTGCAGGCGCTGCACGCGGCGCTGGAGGCCTCCCGCGCCGAGACGGACCGGCCGACGTTCATCCGGCTGCGCACGATCATCGGCTGGCCCGCGCCCAACAAGCAGAACACCGGCAAGATCCACGGCTCCGCGCTCGGCGCCGAGGAGGTCGCCGCCACCAAGCGTGTGCTGGGCATGGACCCCGACAAGAGCTTCGACGTGCCCGCCGAGGTGCTGGAGCACGCCCGCGGGGTGGCCCGGCGCGGTCACGAGGCGCGCGCCGCCTGGCAGAAGTCCTACGACGCCTGGCGCGAGGCCAACCCGGAGCGCGCGGGGGAGCTCGACCGCATCTCCGCCCGCGAGCTGCCCGCCGGCTGGACGCAGGCGCTGCCGCAGTTCGAGAAGGGCGCCTCGATGGCCACCCGCAAGGCGTCCGGCGAGGTGCTGAGCTCGCTGGCGCCGGTGCTGCCGGAGCTGTGGGGCGGCTCGGCCGACCTGGCCGAGTCCAACCTCACCACGATGAAGGGCGAGCCGTCGTTCATCCCGGAGGAGTACCAGACCAAGGACTTCCCCGGTAACCGCTACGGCCGCACGCTGCACTTCGGCATCCGCGAGCACGGCATGGGCGCCATCCTCAACGGCATCGCCCTGCACGGCGGCACCCGCCCCTACGGCGGCACGTTCCTCGTCTTCTCCGACTACATGCGCCCGTCGGTGCGGCTCGCCGCGCTGATGAAGCTGCCGGTCACGTACGTGTGGACGCACGACTCGATCGGTCTCGGCGAGGACGGCCCGACGCACCAGCCGATCGAGCACCTGTGGGCGCTGCGCGCGATCCCCGGCCTCGACGTGGTCCGTCCCGGCGACGCCAACGAGACGGCCTACGCCTGGAAGGCGGTGCTGGAGCACACCGACCGGCCGGCCGCGCTGGCGCTGACCCGGCAGAACCTTCCCGTCTTCGAGGGCACCAGCGCCGACGGCGTCGCCCGCGGCGGCTACGTCCTTCGTGAGGCGTCCGACGGGCAGCCGAGGGTGATCCTCATCGCCACCGGCAGCGAGGTCGAGGTGGCCATGGGCGGCCGCGACCTGCTGGAGTCCCAGGGCATCCCGACGCGGGTCGTGTCGATGCCGTGTGTCGAATGGTTCCACGGGCAGGACTCCGCGTACAGGCAGAGTGTGCTGCCGTCGGACGTCAAGGCCCGCGTCGCGGTCGAGGCGGGGGTCGCCCTGGGCTGGCGCGAGTTCGTCGGCGAGGCGGGGGAAGTGGTGAGCCTCGAACACTTCGGCGCCTCCGCGCCGTACAGGACGCTGTACGAGCAGTTCGGGCTGACGGCCGAGCGTGTGGCGGCGGCGGCCAAGTCCAGCCTGGCCAAGCTGGGCCAGGACAAGGGTGAGACGACGGGAAACTGAAGATGAGCGAGATCCTCAACAAGCTGTCGGGCCAGGGCGTGTCCATCTGGCTCGACGACATCAGCCGCGAGCGGCTGCGCACGGGCAACCTCGAGCAGGTGATCCGCGAGAAGAACGTGGTCGGCGTGACCTCCAACCCCACGATCTTCGCCAGCGCCCTCAGCAAGGGCGACGCCTATGACACGCAGATGCACGACCTGGCCGTGCGCGGCGTCGACGTGGGCGAGGCCGTCCGCGCCATCACCACGTACGACATCCGCTGGGCGGCCGACGTGCTGCGCCCCGTCTACGACGCCACGGGCGGCTCCGACGGGCGCGTCTCGCTGGAGGTGGACCCGCGCCTGGCGCGTGACACCGACAAGACCATCGCCGAGGCGCGCGCGCTGTGGTGGCTGGTGGACCGGCCCAACCTGTTCATCAAGATCCCGGCGACGCTGGAGGGCCTGCCCGCGATCACGCAGGCCATCGGCGAGGGCATCAGCGTCAACGTCACGCTGATCTTCTCGCTGGAGCGCTACCGCGCCGTCATGGATGCCTGGCTGGCCGGCCTGGAGGCCGCGCAGGCCAAGGGCCTCAACCTGGCCACGATCGAGTCGGTGGCGTCGTTCTTCGTCAGCCGCGTCGACACCGAGATCGACAAGCGGCTCGACCAGCTCGGCAAGCCGGAGCTCAAGGGCAAGGCCGGCATCGCCAACGCGCGTCTGGCGTACGCGGCGTTCGAGGACGTCATGGCCTCGGAGCGCTGGCAGCGGCTGCGCGCGGCCGGCGCGCGCCCGCAGCGTCCGCTGTGGGCCTCGACCGGCGTCAAGAACCCCGAGTACTCCGACACCATGTACGTCGACCAGCTCGTCGCGCCGGGCACGGTCAACACGATGCCGGAGAAGACGCTCGACGCGACCGCCGACCACGGCCAGGTCTCCGGCGACACCGTCCGCCCGTACTACGAGCAGTCGTGGAACACCATGGCCGCGCTCAAGGAGGCCGGGGTCGACTACGACGACGTCGTCCGGGTGCTCGAGGAGGAGGGCGTCGAGAAGTTCGAGGCGTCCTGGAACGAGCTGCTCGAGAGCGTCACCAAGAACCTGGTCCCCTGATGCCCGGTCCTTCGATGGACGTCAACGACCGCGAGGAGGCGGCCGCGGTGCGCCGCCTCCTGCGGCGGCGCACCGCCCGCGGTAGCACAGGAGGCTTGAGATGACAGATCCGCAGGCGCCCGCGGAGGAGGCGCAGGCTGTGGAGAGCACGGTCGACGGCGTGATCCAGGGATCCGCCCGGCCGGCGGCCGGCTCGGTCCGGGCCTCGGCCTCGGCCGCGGCGACCTCGGCCGCGGGCACGTCCACCACGATCGAGGCGGCGGCGGCCAACCCGCTGCGCGACCCGCATGACAAGCGGCTGCCGCGGGTGGCGGGGCCGTGCGTCATGGTGCTGTTCGGCGTGACGGGAGACCTGGCCAAGCGCAAGCTGCTGCCGGCGATCTACGACCTGGGCAACCGGGGGCTGCTGCCGCCCGGCTTCTCCCTGGTCGGCTTCGCCCGGCGCGACTGGAAGAACCAGGACTTCGCCCAGCTCACCCACGACGCCGTCAAGGAGCACGCGCGGACTCCGTTCCGCGAGGAGGTCTGGAAGCAGATCCGCGAGGGCATCCACTTCGTGCCCGGCGACTTCTCCGACGACGGCGCCTTCGACGCGCTGGCCATGGCGCTCAAGGAGATCGACGAGACCCGCGGCACGGGCGGCAACTACGCCTTCTACCTGTCGGTGCCGCCGAAGTTCTTCCCCGTGGTGGTGGAGCAGCTCAAGCGGACCGGCCTGTCGGACGCCCCGCCCGGATCGTGGCGGCGCGTGGTCATCGAGAAGCCCTTCGGGCACGACCTGCAGTCGGCCCACGAGCTGAACGAGATCACCACCTCCGCCTTCCCGGAGAGCTCGATCTTCCGGATCGACCACTACCTGGGCAAGGAGACGGTCCAGAACATCATGGCCCTGAGGTTCGCCAACAACCTCTACGAGCCGATCTGGAACCGCAGCTTCGTCGACCACGTGCAGATCACGATGGCCGAGGACATCGGCATCGGCGGCCGGGCCGGCTACTACGACGGCATCGGCGCGGCCCGGGACGTGATCCAGAACCACCTGCTCCAGCTCCTCGCCCTGGTCGCCATGGAGGACCCCACGTCCTTCGAGGCGCAGTCGTTGCGGCGGGAGAAGGAGAAGGTGTTCAAGGCGGTCCGGCTGCCGGCCGACCTGGCGGCCAACACGGCGCGCGGGCAGTACGCCGCCGGCTGGCAGGGCGGCCAGAAGGTCGTCGGCTACCTGGAGGAGGACGGCATCTCGCCCGAGTCCGTCACCGAGACGTACGCCGCCGTCAAGCTGGAGATCGCCAACCGGCGCTGGGCGGGCGTGCCGTTCTACCTGCGGACCGGCAAGCGGCTCGGCCGGCGGGTGACCGAGGTGGCCGTGGTGTTCCAGCGGGCGCCGCACCTGCCCTTCTCCAAGGACGACACCGAGATCCTCGGCCAGAACGCGCTCGTCATCCGGGTACAGCCGGACGAGGGCATCACGGTGCGGTTCGGCTCGAAGGTGCCGGGCACGGCCATGGAGGTGCGCGACGTGTCCATGGACTTCGCCTACGGCGAGTCGTTCATGGAGTCGTCCCCCGAGGCGTACGAGCGGCTGCTGCTGGACGTGATGATCGGCGACCCGCCGCTCTTCCCGCACCAGCGCGAGGTCGAGCTGTCGTGGAAGATCCTCGACCCGATCGAGGAGTTCTGGGCCACGCAGGGCCAGCCGGAGCCGTACCCGTCGGGCTCGTGGGGTCCACCGGCGGCCGACGAGATGATGGCGCGTGACGGCCGCGTGTGGAGGAGGCTCTGATGACGACGTTCATGCTGAGCGACACGACGGCCGGGAAGATCTCCAACCAGCTCACCATGCTGCGTCACCAGATGGGCGCGCCGGCCATCGGCATGGTGCTGACGCTGGTGGTGGTCTGCGAGGAGCGTGACCAGTACGACTCGCTGCGGGCGGCCACGGAGGCGGCCCGCGAGCACCCGTCGCGCATCCTCGTGGTGATCAACCGGGAGACCGACGAGGCCACCCGGCTCGACGCGGAGCTGCGCATCGGCGAGTCCACGCCGGGCGAGGTGGTCGTGCTGCGCCTGTACGGCGAGCTGACCGACCACGCCGACTCGGTCGTGAGCCCGCTGCTGCTGCCGGACACGCCGGTGGTGGTGTGGTGGCCCGGGACGGCGCCGGACGTGCCGTCCAAGGACCCGATCGGGATGCTCGCCCAGCGGCGCATCACCGACGCCCGCGCCATCGCCGACGGCGGCGTCAGGACGCTGGCGACGCGGGCCAAGGGCTACGCGCCGGGCGACACCGACCTGGCCTGGGCCCGGCTGACGCCGTGGCGGAGCCTGCTGGCGGCCGCCTTCGACCAGCCGGTCGGCAAGGTCCGCAAGGGCGTGGTGGAGGCGGCCGCGGGCAACCCGAGCGCGCCGCTGCTGGCGGCCTGGCTGTCGGAGCGGCTGGGCGCCACGGTGAAGGTCGCGGAGTCGGCCGGTCCCGGCCTGACCTCCGTACGGCTGTCGACGCCCGAGGGCGACCTGTCGGTGGCCCGCGCCGACGCCCGGCTGGCGACGCTGTCGCGGCCGGGGCAGCCGGACCGGAACGTGGCGCTGTCGCGCCGGCAGACCCCCGAGCTGCTGGCCGAGGAGCTGCGGCGGCTCGACTCCGACGAGATCTACGAGGCGGCCGTCAAACGGCTGGCCCGCTCGTACAAGTCCTGACGCCCCGGCGTCAGGACGACGGTGCGACGGCCGGGTGCCCTTCACGGGCGCCCGGCCGTTTCGCGCTCCCGGCTCTCGCGCGCCCAGCCGTCGGCTCTCCCGGCGCTGACGCGCCGCCCGGCCGCCGCGCGGGGACGGCCGTGGCGTGGTCGTGGTCGTGGGGGTGGAAGACTGGTCCCGTGAGCGTTCCAACCGTAGTCGTCCATCGCGACGCCGACATCCTGGCCAAGGCCGTGGCCGCGCGGATCATCACCCGCCTCGTCGACGCCCAGTCCGCCAAGGGCACCGCGTCGCTCGTGCTGACCGGAGGCACGGTCGGCATCGCCACGCTGGCGGCCATCGCGGGCACGCCCGCGCGCGACGCCGTCGACTGGCGCCGCCTCGACATCTGGTGGGGTGACGAGCGTTTCCTGCCCGACGGCGACCCCGAG
The DNA here is from genome assembly GCF_040605905.1 of Nonomuraea sp. NPDC005501. Classification (NCBI taxonomy): domain Bacteria; kingdom Bacillati; phylum Actinomycetota; class Actinomycetes; order Streptosporangiales; family Streptosporangiaceae; genus Nonomuraea; species Nonomuraea sp. NPDC005501. Next base: position 10,862 of record NZ_JBEXDT010000060.1, read on the forward strand.
CGCAACGAGACGGGCGCCCGGCGGGCCCTGCTCGACCACGTCGACGTCGATCCGGAGCGGGTCCACGTCATGCTCGGCCCCGACTCGGGGCTGACGGCGGAGGAGTCGGCCGACGCCTACGCCACCGAGCTGGCCAAGGCGGCCCGCCCGGAGGACCACGGGCCGTCGCCGTCGTTCGACGTGACGCTGCTCGGCATGGGGCCCGACGCGCACGTGGCCTCGCTGTTCCCCGGCATGCCCGCGCTGTACGACACGCGCCCGGCGGTGGCGGTGCACGGCTCCCCCAAGCCGCCGCCCACCCGGATCTCGCTGACGCTGCCGGCGATCCAGGCCTCGCGCGAGGTGTGGGTGATCGCGGCCGGGGCGGAGAAGTCCGCCGCGGTGCGGCTGGCGCTGTCCGACTCCGGCCCGGTGCAGGTGCCGGCGGCGGGGGCCCGGGGGCGGTCGCGCACGCTGTTCCTGCTGGACCGCACGGCCGCCGGCAAGATCCCGCCCGGCCTCGGCCGGCTCGCCTCCCCCTGAGGTTCCCTGTTCTCGTCAGGCGGGCCCGGCCGTGACCGGGCCCACCTGACCGGCCTCCAGCGCGCCGATCTCGGCCAGGAGCTCCTGCTTGCGCTCGGGGGCGAGGTAGGAGGCGGTCACGCCGTTGCGGGCCAGCTCGGCCAGCTCCCCACGGCCGAGGCCGAAGACCCGCGCCGCGGTCCGGTACTCCCCGGCCAGCGTGGTGGCGAACATCGGCGGGTCGTCGCTGTTGAGGGTCACGAACAGCCCCTCCTCCAGCAGCCGCGGCAGCGGGTGGTCCTCGATGCGGGCCACCTGCCCGGTGCACACGTTCGAGGTGGGGCAGACGTCGAGCGGCAGCCGCGTCTCGCGCAGGTGGGCCACGAGCCGCTCGTCCCCGAGGCAGGAGATGCCGTGGCCGACGCGCTCGGCGCCGAGCCCCTCGATGACCTCCCAGATGGTCTCCGGTCCGGTCATCTCGCCGCCGTGCGGGACGCTGTGCAGGCCGGCGTTGCGGGCGGCGGTGAACGCGTCGCGGATCGCGTCGCGATAACGGGCGCGCTCCTGCTCGATGCCGCCCAGCCCGAAACCTACCAAAGCAGCGGGAGGTTCTTCCAGGGCGTGGGCGACGGTGATCTCCGCGGCCTCGACGCCGTACTCGCCGGGGATGTCGAAGATGTACGCCATCTCCACGCCGTACTCCTCCGGGGCGCGGCGGGCGGCCAGGTCGAGGGCCTCGGTGACCTCGCGCCGCGGCATGCCGACCATGTGGTGGGCGTACGGGGTGACCTGGAGCTCGGCGTAGCGGGCGCCCTGCGCGGCGAGGTCGCGGGCCAGTCCGAGCACCAGGGTGGCGACGTCCCCCGGCTCGCGCACGAGCGCGTTGACGGCGCGGTAGACGCGCGCGAAGTGCGGGAAGTCGGTGAAGGTGCAGAAGGCGCGCAGCTCCTCCTCGTCCGTCGGCACACCGCTGCCGGGGTGGCGGCGCGCCAGCTCCAGGACCGTGGGGACGGACGCGGAGCCGATGAGGTGGACGTGCAGCTCGACCTTGGGCAGCGCGTCGATGAACGCGTCGAGCGCGGCGTCGCCGGAGGAGCCGGTGACGGGCGCGCCCGTGGTGGAGGCGCCCGTGGTGTCGGTGATGGAGGCGTCGATGGTCATGGCGCCGACCCTAGGACGATCCCTTGCCCGGGAACAGATGTGGCGCTCAAATCTCACATGAAACCGTCAGATTTTCTCGGCCGGTGCGGCGGCCCAGGCCCGGACCAGCGGCAACAGCACCTCGCGGACCGACTCCTCCACGAACGCATCATCCAGCGGCGGCCCGACGAAGATCAGGCGATGCCACACCAGGGCCTCGGCGACGCCGGCGAGCCGGGCGGCCTCCACCGCGCGCGGCGGCCCGCCCGCCGGCCCCTTCATCGGCTCACCCGCCGGCCGCCCGGCCGGCTCGCCGCGCTCCCGGGCCCGCTCCAGCAGGGCCTCCACACCGTGGAAGTCCCTGCTCAGCATGTGCGCGCGCAGCGTCCTCGCCAGCTCCTGATGCGAGACCAGCGTCGAGGACAGGCCCATGATGAGCGTGTGCTTGCGCTCGGCCGTCTCGCACAGTCCCCGCAGGAACCCGGCCAGGTCGCCCCGGAGCGAGCCGGTGTCGCAGGGGCGCGGCGCGTCCGTGTCGAAGCGGCGGCAGATGACGTCCACCACCAGCTCGGGCTTGCCCGCCCAGCGCCGGTAGATCGTGGCCTTGCTGGCCCTGGCGCGCCTGGCGATCTGGTCGACCGACATCCGGTCGTAGCCCATCTCCGACAGCAGCTCCAGCGTGGCGTCGAGGATGGCCCTCTCGCGCCCGGGGTCGAGTGGGGCCACGTACACGTCCTCCGGTCCTGCCCGGCCGGTTCCTGCCCGGCGGCGTTCGTCAGGTGCTCACGGCGTCACCGAGCGGCGAGCCGATCGAATCGTACGCCGGTGAGTTCGGTGGACACGTCCCAGAGGCGCGCGGCGAGCTCCTCGGAAGCGGCGTCGGCGGACGGGGTGAGGAGGCGCAGCTTCGGGCCGACGAACTCGCCGCCGCGGATGTCCGGCGAGGTGGCGGCGTACAGGGACGGCAGCGCGCCGGTCTCGGGGCTCAGCAGGAACAGCCCCAGGAGAGGCTTGAGCGGCCCCACCTTGACGATGTTCGTCGCCGTGGCACCGGGATGCGTGGCCACGCTCTTGAGGTCCGCCTGGGCCCGCTCAGCGCGCCGCTGGAGCTCCAGGGCGAACAGGAGGTTGGCCAGCTTGGAACGGCCGTAGGCGCTCATCCGGCCGTAGCCGCGCTCCAGGGTGAGATCGTCGAAGTCGAGCCGGCCGCGGGTGTGGGCGTCGCTGGAGACGGTCACCACGCGGGTGCCCGGGCGGGCGAGCAGCTTCGGCAGGAGCAGCCCGGTCAGCGCGAAGTGGCCCAGGTGGTTGGTGCCGAACTGCAGCTCGAACCCGTCCTTCGTCAGGCTGCGGGGCGTCATGCCGACGCCGGCGTTGTTGATCAGCAGGTCCACTTCGTCCACGCCCTCGGCGAACGCGCGCACCGAGGCCAGATCGGCGAGGTCGAGCAGGGCCCGCTCGACGCGGGCGCCGGGCACGGCGCGCCGGACGGCGGCCACGGCCTCCTCCCCCTTCGCCTCGGACCGCGCGGTGGCGATCACGCGGGCGCCGTGGCGGGCGAGCTCCAGCACGGTGGGCAGGCCGATGCCGCTGTTGGCGCCGGTGACGATCGCCGTCCGGCCGTCCAGGGCGGGCATGTCGGCGGGGGTCCAGGGTGTCATCGCCACTCCAGAAAGGTGTACGGAACCGTTTCGTACACCTTAGCCCTCCACGTCCGCGCGCGCGATCTTCCCGGGAATCCGGCGCGGCGCCGCGGCCTCAGCTCTCCAGGCGGTGGCGGGCATGGCGCTCCTCGCGGCGGGCGACCTCCAGGCGCTGCTCGCTCTCCCGCAGCCGCTTCTGCGCCTTGGCCAGCTTGCGCTCCAGCCGCGCCGCCTTCTCCGCGCGCTTGTCGTGCTCCCGTACGGCCTCGGCCAGCGCGTCGCGCCACTCCAGGTAGGCCGCCTCCGCCTCGACCCGCTCCTGCGCCTTGCGCGCCTCCCGCGCGGCCCGCGCCTCGGCCTGCTGCCTGGCCCGCTCCTCGGCCGCCGCCTTACGCTCCGCCCGGCTCTCTTCGGGCGCCTCCTGGTCCGCCCGTTCCCCTCCATGCCTCCTGCGGTCGGCGCGGCCCTCGCCGGACGCCTCCAGCCCACCCGCGCCGGCCGCCGGCGCCGGGCGAGCGGCGGGAGCCGGGGCCGGGGCGAAGCCGCTGTACTCCAGGGGCCGGACCAGGCGCCCCCGCCGCACCTCGTCCGCCGCGCCTTCGTCCACCACGGCGGCGTCCAGCGTCCGGTCCACCTCCGCCGCGGCGGCGGCCGACAGCCCGGCGTCCTCCTTGATCAGCCGGGCGACCCGCTCCGAGACCGCGCCGCGCCGCCGGGTGACCTCGGTGAGCGCGCCCGCGTCGTGCGCCTCCCAGGCCCGCCGCAGCTCCTCCCCCACCGCCAGCAGCTCGCGCAGATCGTCCGCGTGCTCGCGGACGGCCCGGTTCACGGCCCAGGCCGAGACCGTGGGCTTGCGCAGGCGCCCGATCGCGCGCGACAGCCGTACGTCGCCCGCGTCCTTGGCCGCCCGGGCCTCGGCGGCGCGCGCGGCGGTGAACTCGGACGGCGGCAGGCCATAGAGCCGGTCGGCCACCTCGTCAAGATCCACACCAGTGAGATACCCCACATGACCGGGTTTGTAGCGCATAGTGGAGGCAAGGCCAGCCGAACGGAGTCTCCTCGTGTTCGAGCGTTTCACCGATCGCGCGCGCAGGGTGGTCGTCCTCGCCCAGGAAGAGGCGCGGATGCTGAACCACCACTACATCGGCACCGAGCACATCCTGCTCGGCATCCTGCACGAGGGCGACGACATCGCGGCGCGGGCGCTCGCGAGCTGCGGGGTGGAGCTGGAGCCGGTGCGCCGGTTCGTGGAGCAGGAGGTGGGGCGCGGCGCCAAGGGGCCCACCGGGCACATCCCGTTCACTCCGCGGGCCAAGAAGGTGCTGGAGCTGTCGTTGCGGGAGGCGCTCCAGCTCCGGCACCACTACATCGGCACGGAGCACATCCTGCTCGGCCTCGTGCGGGAGGGGGAGGGGCTGGCGTCGCAGGCGCTCGTGGCCGCGGGGGCGCCCCTGCAGCAGGTACGGGACCGCGTCATCACGCTCATCACGGCGGGGCCGAGGGACAGGCCGGGCGAGGAGTACTACCCGACGGGCGGCCCGGCGGTGGCCGAGCGGCTGACGCGGATCGAGGAGAGCCTGGAGCGCATCGAGCGCCATCTCGGCATCCCCCGCGCGCCCGGGGACACCGGCGAGCGCCCCGCCGGTGGCCCCGCCGAGGTGCCCGGCGAGGATGCCGGCGAGGAGCCCCGAGCCGAGGGGTCAGGTTGAGACCATCGCGCCCACGGGCAGCCGCGACTCCAGCACGCCCGGGTCCTCGGTGTAGGTGATCGAGGCGCCGAGCGACAGCATGAGCCGCCGCATGCGGACGTTGTCCGAGAGCATGGTCGCCCGCACCTCGGCGTACCCGAGGTCGCGCGCCGCCCGGATCAGCGCCCTGGCCATCGCCGAGCCCAGACCGCGCCCCTGCCAGCGGTCCTCGACCAGGAAGGCCATCTCGGCGATGCCGGGGTCGGAGGTGAACATCAGGTTGGCCATGGCCACGACCTGCCCGTCGTGGCCGCCCACGAGCGAGTGGCCGCGGCTGCGGTCGCACAGCGTGTCGAACATGCGCGGCGGCAGCGCCGGCATCGAGGTGAAGTAGCGGAACCGGCGGGCCTCGGGCGAGCACCTGTCGTGCAGGTCGCGGACGGCCTCGCGGTAGATGGAGGTGAGCGGGCGGATGGCGACCTCGACGCCCTCGGCCAGCTTCACGGAGCGGTCCCCGGAGCCCTGCTCCGCCGGCGGCTGGGCCAGCCGGGCGAAGGAGGCGGCGCGAGCGGCCTCGGTGAGCGTGAACGGCAGCTCGGCGCGGCGCAGCCGTACGGCGCGGCGGGGCGCCACGGGCACGACGAGCTGGGTGGGGTCGGGGAGATCACTCACGGCCTCACCATAGATCCACCGGGCGTCGTCCGCGCGCAGCAGCTCGGCCAGCAGCTCGGGCAGGCGCCACGGCATGGAGCGCAGCCGGGAGGCCAGCAGCAGGGCCCGGGTGGGCTCGTCGGTCAGCTCGTGCGCGGTCGCCGGGACGACCTGGACGCGGCGGCCCCCGGCCGCCTCCAGGGCCTCGCGCACGGTCTCGGGGCCGGCCGGGATGTCGGCGACGAACTCGTCCACCGTGCCGTCGGCGTCGGACTGGACGCTCAGGCCCAGGATGTTGCCGCCCCTGTCGGCCAGGGCGGCGGCCAGTGAGGCGAGTCGTCCCGGCCGCTCGTCCACCGTGGTGCGGATGCGCAAGAATCCCATGGGCATCAGCATGACGGGGCCCTGTTACACAGCCGCTACCGTCGCGTTTCATGTAGCAAGATATGCGCCTATGAACGTACATGTTCTGGTTTCGCCGGTCTTGCCGGTTTTGACGATTGTTGGCGGAGGCCGTCCCGGACGCCTCCGAGGCGGACGGGCCGGGGAGGGCCGATGACGACGCTGTTCCGAGGCGGGCGGGTGTTCACCGCGACCGGCGGGTTCGCTGAGGCCGTGCTGGTGCGTGACGGGGTCGTCGCCGCCGTCGGCGCCGAGCGCGACCTGGCCCGTGAGGCGGGTCCCCACGAGACCGTGGACCTGGAGGGCGGCCTGCTGACGCCCGGGTTCACGGACGCGCACATCCACCCGGTGCAGGCGGGGCTGGAGCGCTCGAAGTGCGACCTGTCCGAGGTGTACGGACTCGACGCGTACCGAGCCAAGATCTCCGACTATGCCGCGAAAAATCAGGACAAGGAGTGGATCGACGGGGGCGGCTGGGACATGTCCGCCTTCCCGGGCGGCCTCCCCCACCGCACCCAGCTCGACTTCGTCGGCCGCCCCGTCTACCTGATCCAGCGCGACCATCACGCGGCCTGGGTCAGCACCCGCGCCCTGGAGCTGGCGGGCGTCACCCGCGACACCCCCGACCCGGCCGACGGCCGCATCGAGCGCGACGCCGACGGCACCCCCAGCGGCGTGCTGCACGAGGGGGCGATGGACCTCGTGGGCCTGCTCACCCCCCGCCCGACCGCCGCCGACCTCGACGCGGCGCTGGCCGACGCCCAGCGGCACCTGTTCTCCCTCGGCGTCACCGGCTGGCAGGACGCGATCGTCGGCTCCTACGCGGGCTCGGACGACCAGCTCCCCACCTACCTGTCGGCGGCCCGCTCCGGCACGCTGCGGGCGCGCGTGGTGGGCGCGCTGTGGTGGGACCGCACGCGCGGCGCCGACCAGATCGCGGAGCTGGTCGAGCGGCGGGCCTCGGCCGAGGGCCTGGAGCGGTTCGCCGCCACCTCCGTCAAGATCATGCAGGACGGCATCACCGAGAACTTCACCGCCGCCACGCTGGAGCCGTACTGCCTGTGCGGCGGCACGGGCCTGTCGTACGTGGACCCCGGCAAGCTCAAGGAGTACGTCGCCGAGCTGGACCGGCTCGGCTTCCAGGTGCACTTCCACGCCATCGGCGAGCGGGCGGTGCGCGAGGCGCTCGACAGCTTCGAGGGCACCGACCCGGCCAACCGACACCACATAGCGCACCTGCAGATCATCGAGCCGTCCGACGTGCCGCGCTTCGCCCGGCTCGGCGTCGCGGCCAACCTGCAGCCGCTGTGGGCCACGCACCACGCCCAGATGGACGAGCTGACGCTGCCGTTCCTGGGCGAGCCGCGCTCGTCGTGGCAGTACCCGTTCGCCGACCTGCTGGCGCACGGGACCCGGTTCTGCGCGGGCAGCGACTGGCCCGTGTCGGACGCCGACCCGCTGCAGGGCATGCACGTCGCGGTCAACCGCACGGAGCCGGGCGGCTCGGTGCACGCCGGCTACCCGACCGCGGGGACGCCGTTCCTGCCGGGACAGCGCCTCGACCTGGCCACGGCGATGACCGCGTACACGGCCGGGTCGGCCTGGATCAACCGCTCCCCCGCCGGGGTGATCGAGCCGGGCCGCCCGGCGGACCTCGTCGTGCTCGACCGCGACCCGTTCGCGCTGCCCGCCGAGGAGATCTGGACGACCCGGGTGGCTCGGACGTTCGTGGACGGTGAGCAGGTCTACCGGCGAGCGGGCTCCTGAACCAGAGGGTTCTCACGCCGAAGGGCCCCGGCGTGCTGCCGGGGCCCTTCGAGGCACGTCATGCCGCGCGGACGTGATGTCCCGTCCTGCCGGCCCCGCAGGCGGAGCCGAGCGGGACTACCAGGGGGACCTGTTGTTGCGCAGGCGCTCGAGCGCCTCCTCGAGGATGGCCTTGCCGTCCTTGTCGCTCCTGCGCTCCTTCACGTAGGCCAGGTGCGTCTTGTACGGCTCGTTCTTGGGCGGGGCAGGCGGGGCCTGCTCGTCCTGTCCTGCCGGGAGGCCGCAGCGCGGGCAGTCCCAGGTCTCGGGGACCGCCGCGTCACTGGCGAAGCTGGGGCGCGTCTCGTGCATGTTCGCGCACCAGAACGAGACCCGCACTCTCGGAGCTGCCTCACCGCGCTCGGCCTCCCCCATCGGGCCGGCGCCGACACGGCTGCCACGGATCGCGTTGCCACTACCCACGGATGAACTCCTCGCTCGATCGCCCCGCGGGACACGGGGGGAGAATCACTGTCACGCGCCGAATCGCTACGGCTTCAGCAGCAGGCCGAGCGCGATGATGCAGACGAACCAGATCACGCCCGTGATGACCGTCAGCCGGTCAAGGTTGCGCTCCACCACGGACGAGCCGCCGAAACTCGACGAGAAACCTCCGCCGAACATGTCCGACAGACCGCCACCCTTGCCCTTGTGGAGCAGCACGAGCAGGACCATGAGACAGCTCGCCAGGATGAGGGCGATGGAGATTCCGATTTCCACGGTATGCCTGTTCCTTCAGTGCTCTGTGACGCGTGACGATTCAAACTTGCCTCTAGAGGGTACGACTTGCTGTCAAGTCGCGCCCCAGGAACGGCTCAGCTAGCCGGGCATATCGGAAAAACGGCAGATCTTGACGAACTCGCCGGCGTCGATGCTGGCACCGCCCACCAGAGCGCCGTCGACGTCGGACTGCGCCATGATGCCGGCGATGTTGCCCGACTTCACCGATCCTCCGTACAGGATACGGACACCTGAGGCCACTTCGTCGTCGTACAGCTCAGCGAGTCGCCCGCGCAGGGCCGAGCAGACCTCCTGCGCGTCCTCCGGCGTCGCGACCTCGCCGGTGCCGATCGCCCACACCGGCTCGTAGGCCACCACGATCGACTTGACCTGCTCGGCGGTGACCTTGCGCAGCGCGCCCTCCAGCTGAGCCAGGGTGTGCGCCACGTGGCCGCCCTCCCTGCGGACCTCCAGCCCCTCGCCCACGCACAGGATCGGCGTCAGCGAGTGGCGGTAGGCGGCGTGCACCTTGGCGTTGACCAGGTCGTCGTCCTCGCGGTGGTGCTCGCGCCGCTCGGAGTGGCCGATCACCGCGAAGGTGCAGCCGAGCTTGGCCAGCATCGCCCCGGAGATCTCCCCGGTGTAGGCGCCCGCGTCGTGCCGGGACAGGTCCTGCGCGCCGTACACGATGCGCAGCTTGTCGCCGTCCACGAGCGTCTGCACGCTGCGCAGGTCCGTGAACGGCGGCAGGACGGCGACCTCGACCTTGTCGAAGTCCTTGTCGCCGAGCGCGAAGGCGAGCTTCTGCACCAGGGCGATGGCCTCGAGGTGGTTGAGGTTCATCTTCCAGTTGCCCGCGATGAGCGGCTTGCGGCCGGCCCCCGAGGGGCGGTCACCCTGTCGCGTCACTCCGCATCCTCCAGGGCGGCGAGTCCGGGAAGGGTCTTGCCCTCCAGGTATTCGAGGCTGGCCCCGCCACCGGTGGAGATGTGGGAGAAGCCGTCCTCGGGGAGGCCGAGCCGGCGCACGGCCGCGGCCGAGTCACCGCCGCCGACCACGGTGAAGGCGTCGGAGCCGATGAGCGCCTCCGCCACCGCGCGCGTGCCGCCCGAGAAGGCGTCGAACTCGAACACGCCCATCGGGCCGTTCCAGAAGACGGTCCGGGCGTCGGCCAGCTTGCCCGCGAACAGCTCGCGGGTCTTCGGGCCGATGTCGAGCCCCTGCCGGTCGGCCGGGATCGCGGTCGCCTCGACGACGTCGTGGGGCGCGTCCTTGCCGAACTCGGTCGCCGCCAGCACGTCCACCGGCAGCACCAGCTCGACGTCGCGCTCGGCCGCCTGGTCGAGGAAGCCGCGCACCTGGTCGAGCTGGTCCTCCTGCAGCAGCGACTGGCCGACCTCGTGGCCCTGGGCCTTGAGGAAGGTGTAGGCCATGCCGCCGCCGATGAGCAGCCGGTCGACCTTGGTGAGCAGGCTGGCGATGACGCCCAGCTTGTCGGACACCTTGGCGCCGCCCAGCACCACCACGTACGGCCGCTCGGCGTGCTCGGTGAGGCGCTTGAGCACCTCGACCTCGGCCACGACGAGCCCGCCCGCCGCGTGCGGCAGCAGCCGGGGCACGTCGTAGACGCTGGCGTGCTTGCGGTGCACCGCGCCGAAGCCGTCACCGACGTACAGCTCCGCCAGGCCGGCCAGCTTCGCGGCGAACTCGCCGCGCGCCTGGTCGTCCTTGGACTCCTCGCCCGGCTCGTACCGGAGGTTCTCCAGCAGGGCCACCTGGCCGTCCTGGAGCCCCGAGACGGTGGCGTGGGCGCTGTCGCCGACCACGTCGGTGGCGAACGCCACGTCCTGGCCGAGCAGCTCGCCCAGCCGCGCGGCGACCGGCTTCAGCGAGTACTTCGGCTCGGCCTTGCCCTTGGGGCGGCCGAGGTGGGCGCAGACGACGACCTTCGCGCCGCGCCCGGCCAGGGCCTGGATCGTCGGAACCGACGCTCTGATGCGGCCGTCGTCGGTGATCGTCTCACCGTCGAGAGGGACGTTGAGGTCGGCGCGCACGAGCACGCGCCGGCCCTTCACGTCGAGATCGTCGATCGTGCGCAACTGTGCTCCTTCCGCCGAGCGCGGCTCGGACGGTCCCGGGTGATGGATGTCTCGCTCAGCGCGGACCCGTCACAGGTCGGCGCCCACCAGCTCGATGAGGTCGGCCAGGCGGTTGGAGTAGCCCCACTCGTTGTCGTACCAGCCGACGACCTTGACCTGGTTGCCGATGACCTTGGTGAGGCCGGCGTCGAAGATGCAGGAGGCCGGGTCGGTCACGATGTCGGAGGAGACGATCTCGTCCTCGGTGTAGGTGAGGATGCCCTTGAGCGGGCCCTCGGCGGCGGCCTTGAGCGCGGCGTTGACCTCCTCGACGGTGACGTCGCGGCTGACGTCCACGGTCAGGTCGGTGGCCGAGCCGGTGGGGATCGGCACGCGCATCGCGAACCCGTCGAGCTTGCCCTTCAGCTCCGGCAGCACCAGGCCGATGGCCTTGGCGGCGCCGGTGGAGGTGGGCACCACGTTGAGCGCGGCGGCGCGGGCGCGGCGCAGGTCCTTGTGCGGGCCGTCCTGCAGGTTCTGGTCCTGCGTGTAGGCGTGGATGGTGGTCATCAGACCCTTCTCGATGGTGAAGGTGTCGTGGAGGACCTTGGCCAGCGGAGCCAGGCAGTTGGTGGTGCAGGACGCGTTGGAGATGATCGTGTGGTTGGCCGGGTCATAGGAGTCGTGGTTGACGCCCATGACGATGGTGACGTCCTCGTTCTTGGCCGGGGCCGAGATGATGACCTTCTTGGCGCCGTTGTCGGCGTGCACCTTGGCCTTGGCGGCGTCGGTGAACAGGCCGGTCGACTCGAGCACGACGTCCACGCCCAGGTCGCCCCAGGGCAGCTTGGCCGGGTCGCGCTCCTCGAAGACCTTGATGGCCTTGCCGTCGACGGTGATCTCGTCGCTGGTCGCCTTCACCTCGTACGGCAGGCGGCCCAGGATGCTGTCGTACTTCAGCAGGTGGGCGAGCGTGGCGTTGTCGGTCAGGTCGTTGACCGCAACGATCTCGATGTCCTTGCCGCCGGCGGCGACCGCACGCCAGAAGTTACGACCGATGCGGCCGAAGCCGTTGACGCCTACGCGGATGCTCACGGGAACCGATCTCCTCGTACGTGATGCGGGCTGAAACCTCAACCCCCAACCCTATCGGACCTAAATTGGTTTAGACCACTGCAACCCCCGGCCTGCGTATCACCATTCAAGAGGCGTGATTTGCAGCGTTCGAGTAAAGTGCCCGACTCGTCGGTGTAAATTCGGGCATTCTCTGGGGGCTGAGATGTCACAACGCAGGTCCGGCCTGCTGTCCGGCCTGATCGTGGGCTTCGTCGCGATGATCATCGGAGCGGCGGGATACGCGGCCATGGCAACGTTCTATTACCGCCTGCCCTACGAGGTGCGCTGGTTCGCAGGGGACCCGACCTTCGCCTTCCCCGTCGCCTGCTGCCTCCTGGCCGGGCTGATCCTCGGTCTCGCCATGTGGACCGTTCGGCCGCGCAGCCTGCTCCTTCCGCTGCTGCTGGTGCTCTACGCCTTCGGGGTCCGCGCGATCGGCGGCGTCGCCGGCTCCATGGGCTTCGTCGTCGAGCGCGGGTTCCCCCTGTCCTCCCTCGACGAGCAGCTCGTCTTCGGCGCGCAGGGCGTGTGGCTGGCCATCCGGTCGTCCTGGCACTTCTGGGCCGCCGTCGCCGCCGCGGCCGTGCCCGCGTTCCTGCTGTCGCTCGTACGGGTCGTGCGGGTGCGCCGGCGGTGGCGGGCCGAGGACGGGGCGGCCTCCCACCGCAGGCGTGGCGGCGGCGAGCCGGTGGCGGACGCGACGGAGCCCGAGCCGGAGTACCGGGCGCCGTTCGAGCCGCTCCAGCCGCCCAAGCCGGCGCCCACCGCCACGACGGCCAACCTCTTCACTCCCCGCGACCCCGCCCAGGACTGACCGCCCCGGCCCGCCTCACGTCGACGCGCCCGCCCCGCGAGGCGGGGCCGCGCACACGGCGCCCACACGCCCGGCCCGCGCCCCGGCGGACACACTCCCAGGTTGTTCAGTGCCTACGGGTCCCGGACGCGCCTCCAGGGCCTTCAGGCGCGGACACGCATGCATGAGGCTGCGGGCGCGGCCCGTGACCGCGCGCGGGCATGCCTTCAGGGGCCTCCCGGGCGCGGGTCGCGGGTGGCCGTGCCTCAAGGGCCTCCCGGGCGCGGGTCGTGGGTGCCGTGCCTCAGGGGGCGAGCATGTCGACCGTGAGGTTGGCCTCGGTGTTGGGGACGCCGAGGTCGGAGGCGCGCTTGTCGGCCATGGCCAGCAGCCGCCGGATCCGGCCGGCGATCGCGTCCTTGGTCAGCGGCGGGTCGGCGATCTGCCCCAGCTCCTCCAGCGACGCCTGCTTGTGCTCCACCCGCAGCCGCCCGGCCACCACCAGGTGCTCCGGCGCCTCGTCACCCAGGATCTCCAGGGCCCGCTGCACCCGGGCGCCCGCCGCCACGGCGGCGCGGGCCGAGCGCCGGAGGTTGGCGTCGTCGAAGTTGGCCAGCCGGTTGGCGGTGGCGCGCACCTCGCGGCGCATGCGGCGCTCCTCCCAGGCCAGCACGCTGTCGTGCGCGCCGAGCCGGGTGAGCAGCGCGCTGATGGCGTCACCGTCGCGCACCACGACCCGGTCCACGCCGCGTACCTCGCGCGCCTTGGCGTGGATCTTCAGCCGCCGGGCGGAGCCGACCAGCGCCAGCGCCGCCTCCGGACCCGGGCAGGTGACCTCCAGCGACATCGACCGGCCCGGCTCGGTGAGCGAGCCATGTGCCAGGAAGGCCCCCCGCCAGGCCGCCTCGGCGTCGCAGGCCGCACCCGCGACGACCTGACGCGGCAGCCCGCGCACGGGCCGCCCGTGGTTGTCGATCAGCCCCGTCTGCCGGGCGAGCGCCTCACCGTCGCGGTAGACGCGCACGACGTACCGTGATCCCTTGCGCAGGCCGGCCGGCGCCAGCACGAGGACCTCCGCCTTGTGGCCGAACACCTCGCCGATGTCCTTGATCAGCCGCCGCGCGGTGGCGTTGGTGTCGAGCTCCGCCTCGATCACGATGCGCCCGCCCACCAGGTGCAGGCCGCTGGCGAACCGCAGCAGCGTGGACACCTCGGCCTTGCGACAGCAAGGCTTCAGCACCGGCAGTCGGCTCAGCTCGTCCTTGACCACACCCGTCATCGCCATAAGCGTTAGTCCTCCCCCATTCAGACCGGCTCCCAGCAGTCTCTCGCACCTTCGCACCCCGCCGACCAGGATCAACGCTTCTGGAGGAAAATCTCGTCCAGGACGGAGGCAAGACGTCGTGGGTCATGCCGGGGCGAGCCGTCGGCGGCGGCCACGTCGGCCAGCACGAGACGACCGCCGAGCGCGGCGGCCGCCTTCTCCAGCGCGTCGAGGTCGTCGACCATGCCCGTGTCGGCCAGGACGACGTCCACCATGAGCTCGGGCGCGTGCTGCCTGAGCACCTCCAGGTGCTGCTGGGGGGAGAAGTCGTCGGTCTCGCCCGCCTGCGGGGCGAGGTTGAGCGTGACGAGCCGCCTGGCCCGGGTCTCGTGCAGGGCCCTGGCCAGCTCGGGCACCTTCAGGTGCGGCAGGACGCTGGTGAACCACGACCCCGGCCCGAACACCACCCAGTCGGCCTCCAGGACCGCCTCGATGGCCTCCGGCCGGGCGGGAGGGTCCTCGGGGACCAGGGAGATCGCCTGCACACGCCCGGGGGTGAGAGCGCACGCCACCTGGCCGCGCACGGTCGAGGTGACGCCGTCGAGCTCCACCTCGGCGACGATGTCGAGCGGCACCGAGGCCATCGGCAGCACGCGTCCGTTGGCTCCCAGCAGCCGCCCCACCCAGTCGAGGCCGGCCACGGGATCGCCGAGCAGCTCCCAGAGCGCCACGATGAGGAGGTTGCCGACGGCGTGGCCGTGCAGGTCCCCCTCGCTGCGGAAGCGGTGCTGGACCACCTCGCTCCAGGTGATGCCCCACTCGTCGTCGCCGCACAGCGCGGCCAGCGCCATGCGCAGGTCGCCGGGCGGCAGGACGCCGAGCTCGCGCCGCAGGCGGCCGCTGGAGCCGCCGTCGTCGGCCACGGTCACGACGGCCGTGAGCGTGTCGGTCACGGCCCGCAGCGCGGACAGGGAGGCGTACAGGCCGTGCCCGCCGCCGAGGGCCACGACACGCGGCCCCCGAGGCCGGCCCTCGCCCGCCGTCACCCCACTCGCGGACGCCCCGCTCCGAGACACCCCACTCGTCGGTGCCCCGCTCGGAGGCGCCCCACTCGCGGACGCCCCGCTCCGAGGCACCGCACTCGCGGGCGCCCCACCTGCGGACGTCCCGCTCCGGGACGACTCACCAGCGGTCGACAGGCTCACGGATGACGCCTGGACCGACGAGGCGGCTGCGGAAGATGCGGCTAGGGACGACGCGTCCGGGGACGGAACACCCTGGTCCTGGTGGTCATCGGTCACTCCCGCCCCACATCCCGATGGCTCACCTGGACCTCCATCCCGCGGTCGCGCAGGCGGCCCGCGACCTGCTCGGCCATGGCGACGCTGCGGTGCTTGCCGCCCGTGCAGCCCACCGCCAGCGTCGCATAGCTCTTGCCCTCGCGGGCATAGCCCGCCGCGACCACCTTCAGGACCTCCTCGTACGCGTCGAGGAACTCCTTGGCGCCGGGCTGGCCCAGCACGTACTCGCGGACCGGCGCGTCCAGCCCGTTCATCGGCCGCAGCTCGGGCACCCAGTGCGGGTTGGGCAGGAACCGGCAGTCGACCACCAGGTCGGCGTCGACCGGCAGGCCGTACTTGAAGCCGAAGGACACCACGTTGACCCGCAGCCCGGGACGGTCCTCGCCGCCGAAGAAGGCGACGATCTTGTTGCGGAGCTCGTGCACGTTGTGGGAGGAGGTGTCGATCACGAGGTCGGCGTTGGCCCGCACCTCGCGCAGGATGCCGCGCTCCCGGGTGATGCCGTCGACGAGCCTGCCCTCGCCCTGCAACGGGTGCGGGCGGCGGACATTCTCGAAGCGGCGGACCAGCTCCTCGTCGCTGGCCTCCAGGAACACCACGCGCACGCGCACGCCGCGGCCTTCGAGCTCCTCGATGGCGGCGTTGAGGTCGGTGGTGAAGGCGAGGCTGCGCACGTCGACCACCGCCGCCACCTTGTCGGCGGCGAGCTTGACCTTGCCGGCCTCCTCGGCCATGGCGAACAGCAGGCCCGGCGGCAGGTTGTCGATGACGAACCAGCCGAGGTCCTCCAGCGCCTTGGCCGCGGTGCTGCGACCCGCCCCGGACATGCCGGTGACGATGACGAACGCGGGCTCCCTGCTCTCGGCCACGCCCCGCTCCACGGCGGCTGCCGCGGCCGCGGCGACCTGGGCCGCCGGGCCCTCCGGAACGCCCTCGGCCGCCCCACCACTCGGGCGTGCCGCGCCCAGCTGCTCGTTGTCTTCGGCGGCGCTCATCGTCTCACTCCGTTCGGCCGCTCGGTCGGTCAGGCCCGCCGGCTTCGCCCGGCGCCGGGACGGCTGCCCCGCCCCCGGTGACGCCGTTCAGGGCGCCGACACTGTCAGCGCCGTCACCGGCACGCGGGCCGAGGGTGCCGTCGGCGTCGCCGGCGGCCCGCTGTGCGGGCGCCGCCTCGCTGGTGGTCACGGGTGACTCCCCCTTCAGCGTCGATGCGATCACCTCCGCGGTCGACCGGCCGATGCCGGGGACCTCGCAGATCTCCGCCACGGTGGCCTCGCGCAGCCGTTTGACGGAGCCGAAGTGCTTGAGCAGCGCCTGCCTCCGTGCCGGGCCGAGACCCGGCACGCTGTCGAGCGCGCTCTCCTTCACGGTCCTGGACCTCTTGGACCGATGGTAGGTGATGGCGAACCGGTGCGCCTCGTCGCGGACACGTTGCAGCAGGTAGAGCCCCTCGCTGGAGCGCGGCAAGATGACCGGCTGGTCGTCGCCGGGCAGCCACACCTCCTCCAGCCGCTTGGCCAGGCCGCACACGGCGACGTCGTCGATGCCGAGCTCGTCGAGCGCCCGCTGCGCGGCGGCGGCCTGGGGGCCGGCGCCGTCGACGACGACGAGGTTGGGCGGGTAGGCGAACTTGCGCGGCTTGCCGGTCTCGGGGTCGATGAGGCCGTGGGCCTCGTCGTCGGCGGCCAGCTCGCCGGTGGCCGAGCGCTCCTCCAGGTAACGGCGGAACCTCCGCATGATCACCTCGTGGATCGAGGCGACGTCGCCCTCCTTGGTCTTGACGGCGAAACGGCGGTACTCGCTCTTGCGGGCCAGGCCGTCCTCGAAGACGACCATCGAGGCCACGACGTTCTCGCCCTGGAGGTGGGAGACGTCGTAGCACTCGACGCGCAGAGGCGCCTGGTCGAGGCCGAGCGCGTCGGCGATCTCCTGGAGCGCCTTGCTGCGCGTGGTCAGGTCACTGGCGCGGCGGATCTTGTGCTGGGCGAGCGACTCCATGGCGTTGCGCCCGACGGTCTCCAGCAGCGACTTCTTGTCGCCGCGCTGCGGCACCCGTACCTCGACCCTGGCCTTGCGCTGCTCGGACAGCAGCTCGGCGACCGCGGCCGCGTCGGGCGGCAGCTCGGGCACGAGCACCTCGCGGGGCATCGAGTCAGGGCTCGCCTCGCCGTACATCTGCAGCAGGAACTGCTCGACCAGCTCGCCCGGCGAGGTCTCCTCGACCTTGTCGACGACCCAGCCGCGCTGGCCGCGGATGCGTCCGCCGCGCACGTAGAAGACCTGGACGGCGGCTTCGAGCGGGTCCTCGGCCAGGGCGATGACGTCGGCGTCGGTGCCCTCGCCGAGCACGACCGCCTGCTTCTCCAGGGCACGCTGGAGCGCCTGGATGTCGTCGCGCAGGCGCGCGGCGCGTTCGTACTCCTGCTCGCCGGCGGCCTCGCGCATCTCCTTCTCCAGCCGCTTGATGAAGCGACCGGTGTTGCCGGCCATGAAGTCGCAGAAGTCCTCGGCGAGCGCCCGGTGCTCCTCGGGGGTGACGCGGCCGACGCACGGCGCGGAGCACTTGTCGATGTAGCCGAGCAGGCAGGGCCGGCCGATCTGCCCGGCCCGCTTGAACACCCCGGCGCTGCACGTGCGCACCGGGAAGACGCGCAGCAGCAGGTCGACGGTCTCGCGGATGGCCCAGGCGTGGGAGTAGGGACCGAAGTAGCGGGTGCCCTTGCGCTTGGCGCCGCGCATCACCTGGACGCGCGGGAAGTCGTCGTCCATGGTGACGGCGAGGTACGGGTAGGACTTGTCGTCGCGGTACTTGACGTTGAAGCGGGGGTCGAACTCCTTGATCCAGGAGTATTCGAGCTGCAGCGCCTCGACCTCGGTGCCGACGACGGTCCAGTCGACGTCGGCCGCCGTGGTCAGCATCGTCTGGGTGCGCGGGTGCAGGGCGGAGAAGTCGGCGAAGTACGAGTTGAGCCGCTGCCGCAGGCTCTTGGCCTTGCCGACGTAGATCACCCGGCCGTGCGCGTCCCTGAACCGGTAGACCCCCGGGGACTCCGGGATGGACCCGGGCCGGGGCCGGAAACTCAAGGGGGTGCCCGCTGATCTCGCCACGTTCAAAGACTAACGGCCCCCACCGACAGACCCCGCCGCCGACCGACCGGTCCCGGGCCGCCGGGGCGAAGGGCAGGGGTGTGGCCCCGCACAGGCGCCTCGCGGGTGTGGCGTGGGCCCGGCGAGGGACCTGTGCGGGGCCGTACGGAACGGGTCAGGCCAGGGTGATCTGGTCGCCCTCCACCTTGATCTGCTTCTCGGGAAGCGGCTCCGTGGCCGGCCCGTCGGCGACCGCGCCGTCCTGCACCTTGAACTTGCTGCCGTGGCACGGGCAGTCGATCAGCCCGTCGGCCACCTTGTTCACCGTGCAGCCCTTGTGGGTGCAGATCGCGCTGAACGCCTTGAACTGGCCCGCCGTGGGCTGCGTCACCACGATCTTCTGCTCCTTGAAGACCGTGCCTCCGCCCACCGGGATGTCGGCCGTCCTGGCCAGGGCGCCGCCCGCGGACGAGCCGGTGCTCCCGGCACTCGGCTGCCCGCTTCCGCTCGTGGACGGCGCGCCGGTCTCGGTGCCGGTGGACGTGCCGCTCTCGCCGCCACAGGCGGTCAGCGCCAGCGCGAGGCCACCGACGCCCACTCCCGCGATCACCGCTCTGCGACTCTGAAGGTCTTCTGCCATGGGTCCCACCCAACCGCACTCAGGTGAGAAAAGCATGAAAGTTGAATCAAGCGAGCATGATCTTATCGCCGTCCACCTTGATCTTCTTCTCGGCGAGCGGCCGGCCCGCGGGGCCGTCCGCCACGGAGCCGTCCTCGATCTTGAACTTGCTGCCGTGGCAGGGGCAGTTGATCGTGCCGTTCGAGACGCTGGCCACCGTGCACCCGGCATGGGTGCAGACCGCCGTGAAGGCCCTGAACTCGCCGTCCTGCGGCTGGGTGACGACGATCTTCTGGCTCTCGAAGACCTTCCCGCCCCCCGAAGGGATGTCGGCGGTGTCAGCGAGCGCCTTGCCGCCGCCCGTCGTCTTCTCCTTCTCCTTCTTCTTCGTCGGCTCCGCGGACGAAGAAGACTCCTCGGCCTGGGGTTCCTCCTCGGCGGGAGGCAGGCTGCCCTGGGTGGCGGGGTCGCCGTAGCTGGCGCAGGCGGTCAGAACCGCGGCCAGCCCGGCGCCGCCGGCTCCCAGTACAACCGCCCGGCGCGTCGTATCGGTCATGGTGCGTTCCTCCAGGTTCGGGTCTCATCCCCAGGTACGGCGTCACCCGCCGGCCGGTTCAGCGTCACGTACGCCGATCGGGAGAACCACGCACAATTACCGGTTCGGACGCATCCGCAGGGGTGAACTCTCAGACGACGACGATGCCGTCGCCCTCGACCTTGACCTGGTACGCCGCGAGGGGCGCGGTGGCGGGCCCCTTGAGGCACTTGCCGGTGTCGGCGGCGAACTCGCTGCCGTGGCAGGGACACGTCATGACGGAGTCCTGCGGCGAGCCGACGGAGCAGCCGCGATGCGGGCAGATCGCGCTGAACGCCTTGAAGACGCCCTCGGCGGGCTGCGTGATCATGATCTTCCACTGCTCCACGAAGGTGCCGCCGCCGACCGGCACGTCGGCCGTCCTGGCGAGGACCTGCCCCTTGATGCTCTGCGCCGGGGCCGTCTCCTCGCCGCCGGCGCCGCAGCCGGCGAGCGCCAGCCCGCACACGGCCGCCCCCGCCACGCCGATCGCCTGACGACGTCCCACCGCATCCCCGCGCGACTCCTCGATCGCGGGCATGGCGAAGCCCCGCTCCGAACCCCACATGTGCTGCCGACCCTTCCGCGTCGCCGCCGACCCCCCGCAGGTCAGGTCCCCTGAAGACCGTGCTCCTGCGCGTTCATCACTGTAGGGGCGGTGGGCGTCGGTCCCGTCAGCGGGTGGTGCGCGATCGGTCAGCGGCACCGGCGAACCTACCGCCATGACCGTTCTCAGCGACTCGCCCGAGCCCTCTTCCCCGCCGCCGGGCCACGTCCCCTCCGCCGGGTCCCCGCCGCCGCGCGCCGGCGCGCGTCCTCGCTGGTGGCGGCGGCCGTGGGTGGCGCCGCTGGCCGTGGTCGCGCTGGCGTTCGTGGCGTTCTCACTGCCGCCGTACGTCTCGTTCGACCCGTCGCTGTCGCGGGTGCCCGCGCCGGCGTTCTTCCCGCCCCACTACGTGGTGCTGTCGCTGCACGTGGTGTTCGGCTCGGTGGCGATGCTGACGTGCTGCCTGCAGATCTGGCCGTGGTTCAGGGAGCGCCATCCGCGGGCGCACCGGCTGGTCGGCAGGGTGTACGTGTTCGGCGGCTGCCTGCCGGCGGGGCTGATGGGCCTGGTGGCGGGCCTGGCCACGCCGTTCGGGCACGTGATCCGGGTCAGCAACGTGCTGCTCGCGCTGCTGTGGCTGGGCTGCACGATCGCCGGATGGCGGATGGCCCGGCGGCGCCGGTTCGTGGAGCACCGCAGGTGGATGGTGCGCAGCTTCGCCCTCACCATGTCGATCATCACGAACCGCATCTACGGCGTGGTGCTGGTCATGCTCCTGCAGCCGGAGCTGGAGACCACCTTCCACGGCGACCAGGCGTTGCTGACTCAGACGGCGGCGGGCCTGGGGGGATGGCTCGGCTGGGTGCTGCCGCTGCTGGTGGCCGAGTGGTGGCTGGAGCGCGGCGACGCCAGGCGCCGCGCCCGCCGCCGCGCCGCCGCGCGCCCGTCCTCCGCGGCCTGACCGGCCGGTACCGCCTGACCGGCCGGGATCGCCCTCCGCGGGCTAGAGCTGGAGGATCTTGCGGAGGAAGCGGCCCGTGTGACTCTCCTCGACCACGGCGATCTCCTCGGGCGTGCCCGTGGCGACCAGCGTGCCGCCCCGGGAGCCGCCCTCCGGCCCCATGTCGATGATCCAGTCGGCGGTCTTGATGACGTCGAGGTTGTGCTCGATGACGATCACGGTGTTGCCGCCGTCGACCAGCCGGCCGAGGACGCCGAGCAGCCTGCGGATGTCCTCGAAGTGCAGGCCCGTGGTCGGCTCGTCGAGGACGTAGATCGTCCGCCCGGTCTGCCGCCGCTGGAGCTCCGAGGCGAGCTTGACCCGCTGCGCCTCACCGCCGGACAGCGTGGTGGCGGGCTGGCCGAGCCGAACGTAGCCGAGGCCGACGTCGTGCAGCGTCTGCAGGTGCCGCTTGATCGCCGGGATCGCGTCGAAGAAGGCGAGCGCCTCCTCGATCGGCATGTCCAGGACCTCGGAGATGGTCTTGCCCTTGTAGTGGACCTCCAGCGTCTCCCGGTTGTAGCGGGCGCCGTGGCAGACCTCGCAGGGGACGTAGACGTCCGGCAGGAAGTTCATCTCGATCTTGATGGTGCCGTCGCCCGCGCACGCCTCGCACCGGCCGCCCTTGACGTTGAAGCTGAAGCGGCCGGGCTGGTAGCCGCGGACCTTCGCCTCGGTGGTGGCCGCGAACAGCTTGCGTACGTGGTCGAACACGCCGGTGTAGGTGGCGGGGTTGGAGCGCGGGGTGCGGCCGATCGGCGACTGGTCGACGTGGACGACCTTGTCGACGTGGTCCATGCCGTTGATCCGGGAGTGGCGGCCGGGCACCGTGCGGGCGCCGTGCAGCTCCTTGGCCAGGGCGGCGTACAGGATGTCGTTGACCAGCGTCGACTTGCCCGACCCGGACACGCCGGTGACGGCGGTGAACAGGCCCAGCGGGAAGTCGATGTCGACGCCCTTGAGGTTGTGCTCGCGGGCGCCCTTGACCGTGATCTGCCGCTTGCGGTCGCGCTTGCGGCGCTGGTCCGGGATGGCGATGCTGCGGCGGCCGGACAGGTACTGGCCGGTCAGCGACTCCTCGCTGGTCAGCAGGTCCTGGACGGTGCCGGAGACGACGACCTGACCGCCGTGCTCGCCGGCGCCCGGCCCGATGTCGACCACCCAGTCGGCGGCGGCGATGGTGTCCTCGTCGTGCTCGACGACGATCAGGGTGTTGCCCATGTCCCGCAGCCGGACCAGCGTGTCGAGCAGGCGCATGTTGTCGCGCTGGTGCAGGCCGATCGAGGGCTCGTCCAGGACGTACAGGACGCCCACGAGACCGGAGCCGATCTGCGTGGCCAGCCGGATGCGCTGCGCCTCGCCGCCCGCCAGGGTGGCGGCGGCGCGGTCCATGGTGAGGTAGTCGAGGCCGACGTCGAGCAGGAAGCCCAGGCGGGCGTTGATCTCCTTGACGACCCGCTCGGCGATCTGCATGTCACGGTCGGACAGCTTGAGCTCGGACAGGAAGGCCGCGCACTCGCCGATCGACATGGCCGACACCGCGGCGATCGACTGACCGGAGACGGTCACGGCCATCGAGACCGGCTTGAGCCTGGCTCCCTTGCAGGCGGGGCAGGGGATCTCCCGCATGTAGCCCTCGAACCGCTCGCGGGTCGCGTCGCTCTCGGCCTCGGCGTGCCGGCGCTGCACCCACGGGATGACGCCCTCGTAGGCGGTGTAGTAGGAGCGCTGGCGGCCGTAGCGGTTGCTGTAGCGGACATGGACCTGCTCGTCGTGGCCGAACAACAGCGCCTTCTGGGCCTTCTTCGGCAGCTTCTCCCAGGCGGTGTCGAGCGTGAAGCCCATGGTGTGGCCGAGCGCCTCGACCAGCCGGACGAAGTACTCGCTGGTGTGGCCGCCCGACCAGGGGTGCAGGGCGCCCTCGCGCAGCGTGCGCTCGGGGTCGGGGACGACCAGCTCCGGGTCGACCTCCATCTTGGTGCCGAGGCCGGTGCACTCGGGGCAGGCGCCGAACGGGGAGTTGAACGAGAACGAGCGGGGCTCCAGCTCCTCGAACGACAGGTCGTCGTACGGGCAGTAGAGGTGCTCGGAGTAGAACCGCTCGCGGCCGAGGTCGTCGTCGGGCAGGTCGACGAAGTCGAGGGTGATCGTGCCGCCGGACAGCTGCAGCGCGGTCTCGACCGAGTCGGTGAGCCGCCGCCGCGACGACTCCTTGACCGACAGGCGGTCGACGATCACCTCGATGTCGTGCTTCTCGTACTTCTTCAGCGTGGGCGGCTCCTCCAGGCGCACGACGGTGCCGTCGACCCGCGCCCGGGCGAAGCCCTTGGTCTGCAGCTCGCGGAACAGCTCGGTGTACTCGCCCTTGCGGCCGCGGATGACCGGGGCGAGCACCTGGAAGCGGGTGCCCTCCTCCAGGTCCATCACCCGGTCGACGATCTGCTGCGGCATCTGCCGCGCGATCGGGCGGGAGCAGACCGGGCAGTGCGGCTTGCCGATGCGCGCCCACAGCAGCCGCAGGTAGTCGTAGACCTCCGTGATCGTGCCGACCGTGGAGCGGGGGTTCTTGCTGGTGGCCTTCTGGTCGATCGACACCGCGGGCGACAGGCCCTCGATGAAGTCGACGTCGGGCTTGTCCATCTGGCCGAGGAACTGGCGGGCGTAGGCCGAGAGCGACTCGACGTAGCGTCGCTGGCCCTCGGCGAAGATCGTGTCGAAGGCCAGGCTCGACTTGCCCGAACCGGACAGGCCGGTGAAAACGATCAGAGCGTCTCGCGGCAGGTCAAGCGAGACGTCCTTGAGGTTGTGTTCGCGCGCACCACGCACGATGAGGCGGTCTGCCACGGCGATCCCGATGTCAAGAAGGCGGATAGGTCCACGGGGATGGTAGACGGGGGCACCGACAATTTCGGGCGGCCCGTTTGCCGCCCCCGAAAATCCGTCCCTCTCAGATTACGGCCTGCTCCCACCTCAGCAGGTGGCCTTCCGATGTCAACGTCATGACCTGCCCTTTTATGCCTGCCGCCCGGCCCCCCTCAGCAGCTGCTGAAATATGTGGCATGACGGTAGTTGTGACCTTACGGAGTGAGCTGGCCTCGGCGACCTCCGCGCTCCTGGACACCGTGGCGGCGCTCGGCGACCCTGACGTGGCCGCGCCGTCCCGTCTGCCCGGGTGGACGCGCGGCCACGTCCTCGCCCATCTGGCCAGGAACGCCGACGGGCTCGTCAACCTGCTGACCTGGGCCAGGACGGGCGTGCGCGTCCCGCAGTACGGCAGCGCCGCCGCCCGGGACGCCGGGATCGAGGCCGGCGCCGACCGGACGGCCGCCGAGCACCTGGCCGACCTCCAGGAGAGCGCGGCCCGCATGGACGCCGTGATCGAGAACCTGCCGGAGGAGGCGTGGCGGGCCCCGGTGGAGGGGATGCGCCCGCCGCCGCACCCGGCCTGGTACGTGCTGGTCCGGCGGATCCGCGAGCTGGGCATGCACCACATGGACCTCGGGGCGGGGTACGGCCCCGCGGACTGGAGCGAGCGGTTCGTCCGGCGGGAGCTGCGCGACTGCCTGCGGACATGGCCGCACGACAGCAGCACGGTCGGCGAGATCCGTCTGCTGGACGTGCCGGACGGCGGGGCGCGGGACCTCCCGGCCGTCTGGCGCGACCTCGGCGAGGGCCCTGTCGTGGAGGGCCGGCCGGCGGACATGCTGGCCTGGCTGACAGGCAGATCAACGGGCGAGGGGGTTAGGGTGGTGTTGCCGGAGGGGCGGTCGTCCGCGCCCGGCACGGCGGACCCGCAGGTTCCCGCGGCACCGCCGTGGCTGACGATGCCCGCCCCGGCTGACCTGCCCGCGACGCCCCCGGAGGACTACCCATGACGTACACAGGCGACGTCCAGGTCGGCGGTCCGGCCGATGTGCGCGAGCTGCCCAAGCTGACGATCAGCAAGCTCGCCGTCGGACCGTACGACAACAACGCCTACCTGCTGCGCTGCGCCGAGACCGGCGACGGGCTCCTCATCGACGCGGCGGCGGAGGCGGACCGGCTGCTCGCGCTGGTGTCCGACCAGCCGCTGAGCTCCATCGTGACGACGCACCAGCACGGCGACCACTGGCAGGCCCTCGAGCAGATGGTCAAGGTGACGGGCGCCCAGGTGATCGCGCATCCGCTGGACGCGCCGGCCCTGCCGGTGCCGGTGGACCGCGAGGTCGAGCACGGCGACCGGATCACGGTCGGCGTCGTGACGGTGGAGGTGATCCACCTGCGCGGCCACACGCCGGGCTCGATCGCGCTGCTGTACGACGGCGGGGGCACGGAGAAGCACTCGGAGAAGCACCTGTTCACGGGCGACTCGCTGTTCCCCGGCGGCGTGGGCAACACGTGGAAGGACCCCGAGCGCTTCGCGCAGCTCTACGCCGACGTGGTCGAGCGGATCTTCGATCGGCTGCCGGACGAGACGTGGGTCTACCCGGGCCACGGCAAGGACACGACGCTGGGGGCCGAGCGGCCCTCACTGCCGGAGTGGAAGGCCCGCGGCTGGTGAACCGCGGGCAGGCGGGTGCTCCGGCGTCCGTTCAGCGGCCGGAGAGCACCTGGGCGATGCGGTTCGCCGCCAGCTCCGGGTCGTCGGCCAGCCCGACGATCTCGCCCCACGACCAGCGGTAGAACCATCCGTCCGACAGCGGCACGCAGTCGACGGTCTCGGCCAGCATCGCGGTGTCGGGATCGCTGATCCGCAGCGCCGGCGGGTAGGCGCGCAGCGTGGCGGTCAGGCCGCGCGCCTCCAGCTCCTGTGCCAGCTTGCCCAGGAAGTACGTCCGGGTGTGCTCGCGGGGTGTGGCCGACATGGCGGCTCCATCCATCCGGGGCCGGGACGGCGGCCGACCGCCGTCAGCTGACGCGCTCGGCTTCCTTCCGCTGCTCCCGCTTGTAGAACAGCACCCTCAGCGGGATCGCCGCGACGAGCGCGATCTGCATCGAGGCGCCGATCTTGATGGGCAGGTCGCCGCCTTCCGGCCAGGCCACCCAGAAGGTGAGGAAGGCCACGTTGACCATGATCCAGCCCAGGACGACAGCGGCGAGCTGGCCCTTCGGCTTCGGGTACTCGATACGGCTGACCATCAGCCAGGCCACGCCGAGCACGGCCAGCAGGGCCAGGATGTTCGGCTCGAACAGCAGCACGATCGAGATCACGGTCATGGCGCCCATGGGGATGGGCAGGCCCATGAAGTCGCCGCTCTTGGTCTTCACGCAGGCGAACCTCGCCAGCCGTACGACGCCCGCGATGAGCACCGCCGCGGCGGCCGCCAGCACGGCGGGGAACGGAACCCTGTCGGTGAAGCCGCCCCAGATCACGATCATGAACGCGGGCGCGAACCCGAAGCTGATCACGTCGGCCAGGTTGTCCAGCTCGGCGCCCATCGCCGAGGCGCGGAAGCGCCGAGCGACCAGGCCGTCGAACAGGTCACAGGTGGCGCCGATGAGGAGCAGCACCACCGCGGTCGCGAAGTAGCTCGGCGCGGGCCGGAACCCGTCGCCCTCCTGCAGCGAGCGGATCGCGGAGGAGGCGAGAACGCAGACCGCGAGGAACCCGCAGAGCGCGTTGCCGAGAGACAGCGAGTCGGCCGCCGAGAGACGGAACGCCTTGCCGACGGGGCCCTGAGGCTCCTCCTCCTCGGCCTGCCAGCTGCCTGCGTCAGCCGTGGTCAATTCTGGTCACCCCCGCAACCGTCTTCTGGCCCACCGAGACGGCGGGCGAGATGCCTTCCGGAAGGTAGATGTCCACCCGGGAGCCGAACCTGATGAGACCGATGCGATCGGTCTGCTCGACCTTGGCGCCCGCGGTCAGGTACGGCACGATCCTGCGCGCCACCGCGCCCGCGATCTGCACCATCTCGATGTCGCCGAGCGCGGTTTCGAAATGCCACACCACGCGTTCGTTCTGGTCGCTGTCCTTGTTGAATGCCGGCAGGAACCCACCCGCCACATGCTGCACGGAGGTGACATTTCCCGCAAGAGGCGCCCGGTTGACGTGCACGTTCAGCGGGCTCATGAAGATGGCCACCCGGGTGCGGCCGTCAGGCCACGGGTCGATGCTCTGCACGACACCGTCGGCGGGCGACAGGATCCGGCCGAACCCGGGGATGCGGTCGGGGTCGCGGAAGAACCAGAGCATGCCCCCGGTCAGCGCGCTCAACGGCACCGCCGCGAGCGCCCATCGCCGGTCCCGGCGCGCCAGCAGCGCGGTCGCGGCCGCGGTGGCCGCAGTCGGGAGGAGCCACGGGGACACCCCGCGTGCGAGCCGGAACCGGCTCGTCTTAGCAGAATCGTCTGACACGGACAACCTTTGGTGAATGACTGGAGTGGGCGCTTTGCCGTGATGTTACAGAGTCAGCAACTATTACACGGCGCGACTACACAAGCAAAGCGCCTCGAAAGCCATTTAGCTAGCCCTGGTAGGACTGCTTTCCTCGCTCCGGCGCGTGTCGACGCGGGCCTTGATCAGGCTGGCCACGGTCGTGATGACCATGGTGCCGCCGATGACCGTGAGTGAGAGCCAGATGGGGATCTCGGGCGCCCAGGAGGCCCCACTGGCGTGCAAGGCCTCCGATATCAGCTTAACCCCGATGAACCCAAGGATGAACGCCAAACCGTAGCTGATGTAAACAAGCCGCTGCAGCAGGCCACCCAGCAGGAAGTAGAGCTGACGCAGTCCCATCAGGGCGAACGCGTTGGCGGTGAAGACGATGAACGGGTCGGTGGTGAGCCCGAAAATCGCCGGAATCGAGTCGAGCGCGAACAGCAGGTCGGTGGAGCCGATCGCGATCATCACGATGAGCATCGGGGTGACCATGCGGCGGCCGTCGATCTTGGCGGTGATCTTCGAGCCGACGTACCCCTCGGTGGTCGGGAACGCCTTGCGCACCCAGCGGAGCAGGATGTTCTCGTTGAACTCCTCCTCGTCGCCCTTCAGGTGCTGGCGGACGAGGTTGACCGCGGTGTACACGAGGAACGCGCCGAACACGTAGAACAACCAGCTGAACCGCTCCAGCGCGGCGGCGCCCAGCGCGATGAAGATGCCGCGCATCACCAGCGCCAGCACGATGCCGACGAGCAGCACCTTGTGCTGGTAGGCCCTGGGCACGGCGAACCTGCTCATGATGATGAAGAAGATGAACAGGTTGTCGACGCTGAGGCTGTATTCGGTGATGTAGCCGGCGAAGAACTCGCCCGCCTTGTCGGGGCCCGTCGTGGCCCACAGCAGGACGCCGAAGGCGACGGCCAGGGCGACGTAGAACGTGACCCAGAAACCGGCCTGGCGCATGGAGAACTCACGCGCCTCACCACGGTCGACGATCCACAGGTCCACTGCCAGAACCACCAGTAGACCGCCGATGACGGCGAAATAGGCCCAAGCGGGTGCGGTCACGTCACTTCCTCCGGCATGCATGAACTGACTGCCGGAGGTCTCTCCCGCCCGCCATGATCGGCGAACCGGCAGCCCCGGGGGCCCCGTGGAGCGGGGCTGCACCGTGATGACGAGGCTGCCGCGAAGGGATACTCCCCTCCCTAACGAACGCAGTATACGAGAACGCTTTAGGTGCGCCTAATCATCCCCTGCCTTGGCGGTCTCCGTACACGGACAGCACACTGTCCACCGCGTCCTCGTCGCCGGGCAGCTCGGCGCCGCGCCGGGCGGAGGCCGCCGCCATGCGGGCCGCCGCCGCGGGGTCCGCCACGAGCTCGCGTACGGCCGCGCGCATGGCGCCGGCGTCGCCGTACGGCACCAGCCGCCCCGCGCCGGCGAGCAGGCCGGGGATGCCGCCGACGGCGGTCGCGACGACGGGGCGACCGGCCATGAGCGCCTCGCTGAGGCTCAGCGGCAGGCCCTCCCAGCGGCTCGGCCAGACGACGACAGTGGCGGCGGCCAGCAGGTCGGGCACGTCGTCACGGTTGCCCAGCAGCGTCACGGGCAGCCGCTCGGCGTCGATCCTGGCCTGCAGCGCCCCTCTCAACGGCCCCTCCCCCGCCACCACGAACAACGGCCGCGCATCCTCGCCGGCCTCGGACTCCAGCGACCCCGGCCCCGCCTCCTGCGCCGCCCCGGTCCCCGCGCCCTGCTCGACAGAATCCGGACCCCGGCCCTCCGAACCCCGGCCCTCCGTGGCGTGGCCCCCCGGCTTCGCGCCCTGCCAGGGGCCGCGGGCGACGTCGAGCAGGGTCTCCAGGCCCTTCTGCTGGGCCAGCCGCGCGAGAGTCAGCACGATCGGCCGCCGCCCGGCCCCCAGCTCGGACCGGACCTCCTCGGGTGTCTTCTTCGCGGGCCTGAGCGCCCGGCCGGGCACCACGGCGGCCCGCACGTCACCGGCCCCCAGCGCGACCATCCGCTCCCCCAGGTCCGGGGAGACGA
This sequence comes from Nonomuraea sp. NPDC005501, assembly GCF_040605905.1. NCBI lineage: Bacteria > Bacillati > Actinomycetota > Actinomycetes > Streptosporangiales > Streptosporangiaceae > Nonomuraea > Nonomuraea sp. NPDC005501. The sequence continues at coordinate 40,199 of NZ_JBEXDT010000060.1, forward strand.
CCAGCACGTGGTCGGCGCGCCGGGCCACGACGCGTTCGAGCACCCCGTAGACGACCCCGACGAGCCCCCCGGCGGTGAGCGCGTTGTGCAGCGTCACGACCAGCGCACCACCCGACGAAGGGCCGCCCGCCCCCCGCGACGGCCGACGGGTCAGCAGGGCACCACGGCCCGGCAGGGCGAGGGCGGCGAGGGCGCCGGCGCGCAGCCCGTGGGCGTGGACCACGTCGGCGTCCCTCGTGAGCCGCCGGATGGCCAGCACCGAGCGGGCGTCGTCGAGCGGGTGCGGCCGGTCGGAGACGCGGACCGGCACGAACCGGGCGCCCGCCTCCGTGAACGCGAACTGCTCCTCGACGCTCGCGGGCCCCGCCACCAGCACCCGGTGCCCGCGCCGCGCCAGCCCTCCGGCCAGCATGCGCACATGCCGGCCGGTGCCCCCGGACGTGGTCCCCATGACGAATGCCACCCGCACCTGCTCGTTCCCTTCCTCGCCCGCCACCGGACAACACCTGTGAACAGCTCAGGACCGTCTGCCGCGGACGAGCGTGCCCGCGAGGGCCCTGGCGTCGTCGCGGTCCACCAGCGCCACCACGAGCCCGCCCGCGGCCAGCGCCGCGACCGCGGCCGCCGGCAGCGCGCCGATCTGCCCCCAGAAGCCCTGCGGATCGAGCGCCGCCACGACGCCGGCCCCCGCGAGGTAACCGGCCACGCCGCCCGCGACGGCGGCAAGCGCGGCACGTCCCAGGCCGGCCGCCGCTTCACGTCCCCGCGCGCGTACGACGGACACCATCAGCAGCGCTCCGCCCACGGTCATGCCCACGCTCATGCCGAGCGCCATCCCGGCGATCCGCCACCCCTCGGGGAAGGTGAGAGCGAACACCGCCTGCGCCACCATCGTCACGACCCATCCGGTCACCGTGCCGGTGGCGGCGGCCCTGCCGTGCCCCGCCGCGTACAGGACGCGGCTCAGGTGCGCCATGAGCCCGTAGCCGAGCAGGCCGGGCGCGAACAGCGCGATCGTCCGCGCCAGGTCGTCCGGCGGCACATCGCTCTTGGTCCAGAGGAACACCGCCGCGCCCGGCTCCGAGGTGGCGGCGAGCGCGCCGGCGGCCAGCCCGGACACGACCACGACCGCCCGGCTCGCCCCGGCCGCCAGGGCGGAGAACGCCGCCGTCTCCCCCGCCTCGGCCTGCGCCGACAGTCTGGGGAAGGCGCTGGTGGCGATGGGCACGGCCAGGACGGCGTACGGGACCAGGTAGATGGCCCAGGCGTAGTTGTAGACCGCGAGCGCCCCGCCGCCCACGGCCTTGTTGGACAGCAGCACGACCACGACCATGGCGGCCTGCTGGGCGAGGAGCGCGGCCACGCCGGCCATGGCCAGCCGCCGCACCTGGACGGCCACGCCGGGCGGGAAGCGGAGCGCGGGCCGCCATCGCAGCCCGAGCCCGGCGACGGGTCCCACCACGGTGAGGACGAGCGCGAGCACGCCGAGGCTGGTGCCCACGGACAGGGCCAGCTCGGCCGGGCGGGGCAGGGCGGTCAGGCCGTCCCGGCTCGCCCAGTCGCCGCTGAGCGGGACGAACAGCAGGTAGCCGACGATGACCACGATGCTGGACACCAGCGGGGCGAGCGCGGGCCCGGCGAACCGCTTGTGCGCCTGCAGGACGCCGTAGAGGACGACCGCGACCCCGTACAGGGGGATCTGGGGGGCGAAGACGACGAGCATGCGCGTGGCGACGGCCTGGACGCCCGCGATGTCGGAGACGTCGCAGCCTTTCACCTCGCCGCCGAGGAACAGCCCGACGATCGGCCCGGCGAGCAGCGCGGTGAGCGCGCCGAGGGGGACGAGCACCACCAGCACCCAGCTCAGCAGGGCGGAGCTGATCGCCTCCACCCGTGCCCGCCCGGCGCCGCCGTCCTGGCCGGTGGCGGCCGCCCCGGCGAGGACCGGGACGACCATCCCGGCCAACGCCCCGCCCACCACGACCTCGAAGATGATGTTGGGGATCTGGTTGGCGGTGAAGTAGGCGGTGCTCAGGCAGTTGGTGCCGACGGTCCTGGCGAAGGCGTACTGCTTGGCGAAGCCGGCCACGCGGGCGAGGATCGTGATGGCGCCGATGAGCATGGCGCCCCCGGCGACGCCGCGCGCCAGCCGGGCCGTCACGACGTCCTCCCCGCGGCGGGCCGGCCGGCCGGCCGCCGGGCCGCGTGCGCCACCAGTGCCCCGATCACGCTGACATCCTGGCAGGCGGCACCGACAGCCCCGTCACCTGGGACCCCGGCCGCCGGGTGCGCGTCGGTCACACCGGGTCGACGGGGCGGCGGCCCAGCATGTCGAGGCGGTTGAGCACCCGGTTGCCGGCGATCACCTTGGTGAAGCTGACCTTCTCCGAGGCGGCCGTCAGCGCCGCGACCGTGCCGAGCACCGCGAGCCTGCCGGGCCGTCCCAGCGTGGTGACCGCCGCCAGGCCGATGAGCGCGCCCAGCGCGTTGGCGCCCGCGTCACCGAGCATGGCCCGCTCCCCCAGGTCGTCGGGCAGCAGCGCGGCGGCCGCGCCCAGGGGCACGGCGGCCAGCGCGGCGCTCACCGGCCGGTCGCGGAGCAGGGCGGCGGCCAGCAGCGGCCCGCCGGTGAGCAGGCCGACCTTGACGGCGCGGCCCGGCCGCAGGTCGAACAGGTTGGCGAGGTTGGCGGCGCCGGCGATGGCCGCGCCGTTGACCAGCGTGTCGGCGGGGCCGCCGGAGACGAGCGCGGCGGCGCCGAGCCCGGTCGCGCCGATGCCGAGGATCTTGACGGCTCCGCTGGTGACCTCGCCGCGCGCGAGCGCGCTCAGGTGTCCCTTGAAGCCCTTGGAGGAGGTGGTGCCGTACAGGTCGTCGTAGGCGCCCAGCGCCCCGCTGCCGCCGCCGGCGAGCAGCGCCGCGAGCCGTACGCGCGGCGGCAGGCCCGGGACGAGCGCGGCGGCGGCTCCCGCGCCGGCGACGAAGGCGGGGCCTTCCAGCAGGGTGATCGGCTCGCCGCGGTGGTTCTTACGGGTCCAGCGGTCATCCGGGTCCTGGGGCCTGGCCCGGGTCAGGAGGGTGTAGGCGGCGCGGGCGGCGACGGCGCCCAGGGCGGCGCCGGCCAGCGCGTGGAGCAGGCCACGGGCCATGTCAGCTCCCAGAGGGGGTCAGCCCCCGGAAGAGGGGGTCGCGGTCGGGGTGGCGTTGGGCACGGCGGGCATGGGCGCGGTCACGTTGGCGCCGATGCCGTACTGGCCGGCCCGTCCGTCGAGTTGCTCCCGCAGAGCGTAGACGATCGCGGTGCGGCCCGCGGGCATGTCGACGTTGTCGACGGTGGAGACGCGCTTGAGCAGGTCGCTGTCGTCGCGGGCGGCGGTGATGAGGCCGCCGGCCGAGGCGGCGGTGACGCTGCCGGCGATGACGGTGCCCTTGCCGGCGGCGTCGAGCCCGCGCGCGAGGGACAGCAGTGCGGCGGCCTGCGGCTCGGCCTTGTCCCCCTCGAAGGCCCGCTCCGGCGCGAACATGACGACCAGCGTGGACCGCTTGGCCGGCTCGTCGTCGATGCTCAGCAGGCCGCCCGCCTCGAACCCGCCGAGCACGGCCGCGGTGGCGGGGTTGGCGGTGCCTGCCTGGGCCTGGTCGGTGGTCACGAGCGTGGCCGCCAGCAGAGCCGCGGCCTTGTCGTAGGCGCCGGCGGACGGAGCCAGGGCCATGTCGCGCGGCTTGAGCTGGGTGACGAGCCCGTCGATCACGCCCTGATTCTTGGCGTCGAGGAACTTGTCGGTCAGCGTGACGCGGCCGGTGATGGCGGCTCCCGCCTGGAGAAGCACCTGCTGCTGCGCCTCGCGGTAGGTGCTGCTGGCGCCGGGCGCCTCCACGAGCAGGACACGCTCGCCGTTCAGCGCGCCGGCGACGAGCTGCGGGGTGAACGCGGTGACGAACGCGTCGTCGGCCGCCTCCCGGCCGCGCCGGACGTCGAGCTCGGACCTCAGGTCGTTGTTGGTCTTGGCCATCAGGTCGCTGGTTCTCTTGGCGGTCTCGATCGCGGGCGTCTGGAGCAGGGTGGTGCCCATGACGATGCCCACGGCCAGCGCAAGGAAGATCGCGACGATGGAGACGAGGTGGTAGCGAAAATCGATCACGAGAAAAGTCCGACCAGCCAGAAGATGAACGCGTTCCAGGCGTCTTGGAGACCGTTCAGCCAGGTCTGGCCGATCGGTGAGATGACGAGGGCGACCCCCATCGTGATCAGCGCGGTGATCACGAGCAGGAGCAGCTGCGGGGTGGAGATGCGGCTGCGGTAGAGCCTGCTCACGCCCTTGGCGTCGATGAGCTTGCTGCCGATGCGCAGGCGGGTGAGGAAGGTGCTGGCCATGCCGGAGCGCCCCTTGTCGAGGAACTCCTCCAGGGTGCCGTGGGTGCCGACGGCGACGATGAGCTCGGCGCCCTTGTCGTCGGCCAGCAGCATCGCGATGTCCTCGCTGGTGCCGGTGGCGGGGAAGATGACGGCCTCGCGGCCGAGCTGGTGGACGCGTTCGAGGCCGGGGGCCCGGCCGTCGCGGTAGGCGTGCACGACGAGCTCGGCGCCGCAGCTCAGCGCCTTGGTGGAGACCGAGTCGAAGTCGCCGACGATCACGTCGGGCAGGTAGCCGGCCTCCAGCAGCGCGTCGGCCCCGCCGTCCACGCCGATGAGGATGGGGCGGTACTCGCGGATGTAGGGGCGAAGGGTGGCGATGTCGTCCTTGTAGTGGTAGCCGCGGACCACGATGAGGACGTGCCGGCCCTCCATCGTGGTCCGGATCTCCGGCACCCCCACGCCGTCGATGAGCAGCTTGCCCTCGCCGCGGACGTACTCCATCGTGTTGACGGCGAACGCCTCGATCTGCACCGCGAGCCCGGCGCGGGCCTCGGCCATGGCGGCCTCGACGGCCTCGGCCGTCTGCTCGTCGCCCTTGCCGACCACCATGTCGTCGAGGTGGACGACGCCCTCGTGCAGTCGTACGACGTCGCCGTCCTTGACCCGCTCGAACAGCTCCGGGGTGGCGTTGTCGACGAAGGGCACTCCCGCTTCCAGCAAAATCTGGGGTCCCAGGTTCGGATAGCGGCCGCTGATACCGGCCGCGGTGTTCACCACGCCCGCCACACCGCATGCCACGAGCGCCTCCGCGCTGACCCGGTCGACGTCGACGTGATCGATGATCGCGATCTCACCGGGCTGGAGGCGCTTGGTGAGCCTCTTCGTCCGTCGATCGATTCTCGCCACTGCCGTGACACCGGGAAGGTCGTCGACCTTCCTGCCGCGGAGGCCCGGCATCCTGCTTCCCGGAACCTTCATCATGAACATCCTGCCAGAGCGAAACAGCTCAACGGCCCATCATCGCGGCGCGTGTCCAGTTTGTCACAGACAGTCATCGCTCCGCGGCGGCCAGTCCCAGCAGTTCCTCGGCGTGCGCCCGGCCCAGCTCGGAGTCCTCCAGCCCGGCCAGCATGCGCGAGAGCTCCCGCACCCGCCCTTCGTGGTCGAGCGTGACGACGCCGCTGCGCACGACCCTGCCGTCGCCGGCCTTCTCGACCACCAGATGCTGGTCGGCGAAGGCCGCCACCTGCGGCAGGTGAGTGACGACTATCACCTGCGCGGTGCGCGCCAGCCTGGCCAGCCGCCGGCCGATCTCGACCGCGGCCTTGCCGCCCACGCCCGCGTCGACCTCGTCGAACACGAACGTCGGCACCGGGTCGGCGCCCGCGAACACCACCTCGATGGCCAGCATGACGCGACTCAGCTCGCCGCCGGAGGCGCCCTTGGTCAGCGGCAGCGGCGGCGCGGCGGGATGGGCGGCCATGCGCAGCTCGACCTCGTCGACGCCCTCCGGCCCGAAATCGGCGGCCCGCGAGAGCTGGACCACCACCCGGGCGTGCGGCATCGCGAGCGCGGTCAGCTCCTCGGTGACGGCCTGGCCGAAGCGCTCGGCCGCCGCCTCCCGCACGCGCGTCAGCTCGGCGGCCAGCTCGGTCAGCCGGGCCGTGAGCTCCTCGTGCTCGCGCGCGAGCTCCTCGATGCGCTCGTCGTCGCCCTCCAGCTCCGTGAGCCGGGCGGCCGAGCTCCGCGCCCACTCCAGGACACTCGCGACGTCCACGCCGTACTTGCGGATCAACCCCGACAGCAGCGACCTGCGCTCCTGTACGACCGCCAGCCGGCCGGGGTCGGCCTCGATCGACTCGGCGTAGGAGGCCAGGTCGGTGGCCACGTCGGAGACGAGGTAGCCGGCCTCGGCCAGCCGGTCGGCCATCCCGGCCAGCTCGGTGTCGAAGTCACGGACGGCCTCGATGGCCGCGCGCGCCTCGCCGAGCAGGGAGATCACGTCGTGCGCGCCGTCGACGGCCTCCATCGGGTCGCCGAGCAGCGCCGTGTGAGCGCTGGTGGCGGCGCCGCGCAGCGCGTCGGCGTGCGACAGCCGCTCCTCCTCGCCGCGCAGCTCCACGTCCTCACCGGGCTTCGGGTCGACCTTCTCGATCTCCTCCAGGCCGAACCTCAGCAGGTCGGCCTCCTGCGCCCGCTCGCGGGCGCGGGTGGTCAGCTCGTCGAGCAGCGCCGCGACCTGCTTGTGCCGTTTGTACGCCTGGGTGTAGGCCCGCAGCGGCTTGACCAGGTCGTTTCCGGCATAGCGGTCGAGCGCGGCGCGCTGGCGGGCGGGCTGCAGGAGGCGCTGCTGGTCCATCTGGCCGTGCACGGCGACGAGGTCGTCGGCCAGGTACGTCAGGGTGCCGACGGGCACGCCGCGCCCGCCCAGCCAGGCACGCGAGCGGCCCTCGGCCGAGACGGTGCGGGAGATGATGAGCTCGCCGTCGTCGACGGTGCCGCCGATGTCCTCCACCTGCTGGCCGACCCGGCCGCCCGCCTCGATGACGAGCGTGCCCTCGACGCTGGCCCGGTCTGCGCCCGGCCGGATGCGCGACGGGTCGGCCCGGCCGCCGAACAGCAGCCCGAGCCCGGTGACGACCATCGTCTTGCCGGCCCCGGTCTCGCCGGTGACCACGTTGAACCCCGGCGAAAGCTCGAGCACGGCCTCATCGATGACGCCGAGTCCCTGGATGCGGACCTCCTCGACCCTAGGTCGCACTGCCCACTCCCGTCGCTCCTGACCCCGAACACCTGTGCGCATGTGATCCTACGCGCCTCACAGTCCATTCACTCAGGGACGCACCCTTCCGCGCCAGCCCTGGACGGGTAGTTCGAACTTGGCGACCAGCCTGTCGGTGAAGGGCGCGCCGCTGCTCTCGACGCCGTGCAGCCGCGCCAGGCGCACCGGGCGGGCGCCCTTGCGTACCTCCACGCGGGTCCCGGAGGGCAGGTCGAAGCGGCGCCGCCCGTCGCACCACAGCACGCCCCCCGGCGTGTCGGGCAGGGTCTCGACCGCGAGCGTGGAGCGGGGCGAGACCACGAGGGGCCGGGCGAACAGCGCGTGGGCGCTGATCGGCACCATGAGCAGGGCCTCCACCTCCGGCCACACCACGGGACCGCCCGCGGAGAAGGCGTAGGCGGTCGAGCCGGTCGGGGTGGCGCAGATGACGCCGTCGCAGCCCCAGCGCGACAGGGGGCGGCCGTCGATCTCGGCCACGACCTCCAGCATGCGGTCGCGCTTCTCGACCGACACCTCGTTCAGAGCCCACGTGTCGGCGATGGTCTGGCCGTTCTGGCGGGCGAGGACGTCGATCGTCATGCGCTCCTCGACGTCGTAGCGGCCCGCCACGACGCTGTCGACCGCCGCGGCGAGGTCGGCCACCTCCGCCTCCGCCAGGAACCCGACGTGGCCGAGGTTGACGCCCAGCAGCGGCGTGCCGGTGGGCCGGGCCAGCTCGGCCGAGCGCAGCAGCGAGCCGTCGCCGCCCAGCACGATCATGACCTCGGCGTCCTTGGCGGCGCCCGGCTCGCCGGGCACCACCTCCGCCCCGGAGCAGCGGATCTCGTCGGCCTCCGTGTCGAGCACCCGGACCGTCAGCCCGGCGCCGACCAGGCGCTTGATGACGAGGCGTGCGGTGTCGACGGCGGCCTCCCGCCCCGTGTGCACGGTGACCAGCACGGTACGGTTCATCGCGGCCCTTCCTCGACGGCGCGCTCGATCGCGGCCTCCAGGTCCTCCACCGGAGGCTCGCCCTCCCCCTTGCCCATCCAGAGGAGGTACTCCACGTTGCCCGAGGGGCCCGGCAACGGACTGGCCGTCACCCCGCGTACCGACAGGCCGAGCTCCAGCGCGCGGCCCGCCACGTCGCGCACGGCGCGCGCCCGCAGCTCCGGGTCGCGCACCACGCCGCCCGCCCCGACGAGCTCCTTGCCCACCTCGAACTGCGGCTTGACCAGCATCACCAGGTCGGCCGCCTGGGCGGCCACCTCCGCCAGCGCCGGGAGCACCAGCCGCAGCGAGATGAACGACAGGTCGCCCACCACCAGCGTCGGCGGCTCGCCGACCATGTCAGGCGTGAGGTCGCGCACGTTGACGCGCTCCATCACCGTGACCCGCTCGTCGGTGCGCAGCGACCAGGCGAGCTGGCCGTAGCCGACGTCGACGGCGAGCACGCGGGCGGCGCCGTGGCGCAGCAGCACGTCGGTGAAGCCGCCGGTGGACGCGCCGGCGTCGAGGCAGCGCCGCCCCTCGACGGTCAGTGCGCCGAACGCCTTCAGCGCGCCGAGCAGCTTGTGCGCGCCGCGCGAGACGTAGTCGGGCCCGTCGGCCGACTCGGCGACGACGATCGGCGAGGCGGTGTCGACCTGCGTGGCCGGCTTGCCCGCCCGCTGCCCGGAGACCGTGACGCGGCCCGCCTCGATGAGCTGGACGGCCTGCTCCCGCGACCTGGCCAGGCCGCGGCGCACCATCTCGCTGTCCAGGCGTATCCTGCGGCTCACTGGTCGTCCACGGCCGTGAGCGTGGCCTCCAGCCCGGCGAACGCCTCGTCGAACACCGCCACGTGCTCGCTCACCGGCAGGCCGGCCAGGCGGCCGAGCCCCGTGACGACCGCGTCGACCCGTTCGTCTCCGGTCTCCTCCGGCAGCGCACTCATGACACGAAGGTAACGCCTCTCGCGAGCGCGCAGGCACCTTGGCGGGTGTGTCACACGTTGACGGGGCATACGCCACCCCAGCGATGTGGAACGCTACGTCGGTGAAGGTCAGGCGTCCGTAAAGATGAGCGAAAGGGTGGACACCATGGCAAGCGTCGAGGAGTGCCGGGCCGCACTGGCCAAGCTCGTCGCGCAGTTCGACGAGATCGACGCGGAGGACCGCGCACGCCACGTGGTGGAACGCACGGTGAGCTGCCGCGTCTCCGATCTCGGTCTCATGTTCTACGGCCGTCTGCACCACGACGGGCTCGACCCCTTCGCGGAGGAGCCGCCGGCGGACGGCAGACCGGCGGACGTGCGGCTGACGATCGGCAGCGACGACCTGGTGGCGCTGGTGGACGGGGAGCTCGACATGGCGCGGGCGCTGCTGGGCGGGCGGGTGAAGGTCGACGCCAGCTTCGGCGACCTGCTCCGCCTGCGCCGCCTGCTCTGACTCCTGCCGCTTCCTGAGCGGCTTCACGAGGTCTCAGCCCACGCGGTCCAGCGCCTGCTTGACCGCGTCCTCCTCGGCACGTCCCTCTCCCACGGCCGCCCAGACGGCGTCACAGGCGGCCCGCAGGCCGTCGATCCGGCTGCCGTCGCCCTCCAGCCACAGCGCGCCGTCCTCCCAGCGGGCCCGCCAGCCTCCGCAGGCGCCCTCCCGGACCTCCGGATACGGCTGCGACAGCGCGCCCAGCCCCTCGCCGACGTACGTCGGCCGGTGCCTCGGTCCGGCCGTGAGCAGGTCCAGCGGGGTCGCCACGCCGGTCAGCACGAGCAGGCTGTCGACCCCGGCGTTGGTGGCGCCCTCGATGTCGGTGTCGAGCCGATCGCCCACGACCAGGGGCCGCCGGGCCCCGGTGCGGATCATCGACTCGCGGTGCAGCGGCGGGTCCGGCTTGCCCGCGTACACGGGCTCCACTCCGGTGGCGGCGGCGATCACCCGCACCATCGCCCCGTTGCCGGGCAGCTCCCCCCGGCCGGTCGGCATGGTGCTGTCGCCGTTGGACGCCACGAACAGCGCGCCATGCCGCACGGCCAGCGCCCCCTCGGACAGCAGCCCGTACGACAGGCCGGGCGCGATGCCCTGCACCACCGCGACGGGCGCGTCCATCGCGGTGGTCACCGGCCTGAGCCCCCGGTCCCGTACCGCCAGCCGGAGCCCGGAACCGCCGACGACCAGCACGTTCGAGCCCGCCGGCACCCGCTCGGAGACCAGCCGGGCGGCGGCCTGCGCCGAGGTCACCACGTCGCCGGCGACGGCGGACACGCCCAGCTCGCGCAGGTGCGCGGCGATGGCGGCGGGGGTGCGGGAGGCGTTGTTGGTCACGTACGCCAGCCGCACGCCCAGTCCCCGCGCCTCCTCCAGCGCCTCGGGAGCGCGGGGGACGGCGTGGCTGCCCAGGTAGACCACGCCGTCGAGGTCGAGCAGCAGGGTGTCGTAACCGTCGATCAGCACGGGTCGCCTTTCGCTTCTCTGGTCCTTGATCCGCTCCCCGCCACGGTCCGGGCCCGCGACGGGAAGTGCGCCACGTGACGCTCTGCTTCAGAGGCGGCCGCGCCACCTCGGGTCATGTGCCGATCCCGTCACGACGCGACGTGTACGCGGCACGCCACCAATCGCACGGCCCTTCTCGTGGTGCGCTGCGCTCGACGCACGTCGAGGCACGTGCCGTCGCCTCGCCACATCGGACACACCTCGCCACGTCCGGCCCGCGCCACCTCGCACGGCGGCACCACCACGGAGACTCTAACGCCGCCCGTCCGCACACCCCCGGCCACCCACCCGGCCCGGAGGGCCTGCCCGGGCCGCCTGTCACATCTCCCGCCGTGCGCGCAACGTCGCCCGCACGCTCTTCAACGCCGACACATAGTGCCGCTCGTCAGGACGCATCGCCACCGCGATGGCCAGCGGCTCCTGAGCGCCCTCCACGTCCCCGGTGCGCCACAGCGACAACCCGAGACCGAAATGGGCGTAATCCTCAGCGGGGTTGGCGTCCACGATCTGCCGGAAGCTCTCCGCCGCTTCCGCGTACTGCCGCGAATTGAACTGCGCCCGCGCCAGTGCCTCCAGAATGCTGCGCGAATCGGGCTCGGCGAGCGCCGCCCGCTCCAGCAGCGCGGCCGCCGCGGCCGGACTACCCTCCTTGAGAAGCTTCACCCCACGCTGGTACCAGTCGTAAACGTCACCTTCGGGGGTGCCGGGGGAATCATCGTGGACGTTTCTACCTTGGACCATGCGTGAGGCCTCCTTCATCGGCAGACGACGGCTCCGCTCGGCTCGCCACGGGGAGTCGGGCGCGACGGGGTGCTGGGGCGGCTTCTGGAAGATTCGGACCTTTAAGGGAGCATGCCCGATATGGGGAGTCCTGAACTGCCGGTTCCCGACGGCCTGGTGCTGCGCCCCTTCCGCGGTGTCCGTTTCGCCGTGGACGACCCCGCCAAGGTCACCTCCCCGCCCTATGACCTGATCGCGGACGACGACGTCCGGGCGTTGCTGAACTCCCATCCCAACAACGTGGTCCGCCTCATCCTTCCCCGGCCCACCACGCCGGCCGAGCCGACGAACGCCAGGCGGAACGCCGACGCCGTACCTCTGGCCGGCGGCGGCGGCCTGGGCAGCTCAGAGAGCACTGAAGTCGGTGGCCCCGCCGACCTGAACGACGCCGGTGACGGCCAGCCCGCGCCGGCGTCCGACATCGACGAGACCCGCTACGCGGAGGCTCGTGACACCCTGCGCGCGTGGCTGGAGGCGGGCATCCTCACGACGGACGCCCTCCCGGCCCTGTACGTGTACGAGCAGCGCGGCCCCGGGATCCTGCAGCGCGGCCTCATCGGCGACGTGGGCATCGCCGACCCGACACAGGGCATCATCCTCCCCCACGAGCACGTCTTCCCCGGCCCGGTGGCGGACCGGCTCGCGCTCATGAGCACCACCCAGGCCAATCTGGAGCCCATCTTCCTCTTGTACGACGGCGACGACGGCCACGCGACGCGGCTCGTGGACGAGGTGGCCACCACGCGAGAGCCCTTGGTCGCGGCCCACACCGAGGACGGCCTCACGCACCGCCTGTGGGCGATCACCGACGCGACCGAGATCGCCGCCGTCAACGCCGACCTCCGCCCCCGCCAAGCCCTCATCGCGGACGGCCACCACAGGTACGCCACGTACCGGGTCCTCCAGCGCCAGGAACACACGGCCCGCACCCAGACCCCGCCCGCCCACCCCGCCAACCTCTCGGCCACCGACACCGGCGCCTCCCCCTTGAACGACACGATCGCCTCCGCTCTCCAGGCGGACACGACCTCCTCCGCCGACCAAGCCGATATGACGTCCCCCCGGACCGACTCGGCGTCCTCTCCCCGAACCGACACGACTACCTTCGGCCGAACCGACCCGGCTTCCTTCAGCCGAACCGACCCGGCTTCCTTCAGCCGAACCGACCCGGCTTCCTTCGGCCGCGGAACCAGCACGAGCAGCGCGACCGCGGACGCCCCTGAGGCACGTGAGACGTCGACGGCCAGGCCGGAGTCGGGCCCATGGGACTTCGGCTTGGCGCTGCTGGTCGACGTCTCCGCCTATCCACCCGACCTCAAGGCCATCCATCGAGTCATCCCAGCCCTGCCCCTCACAGAGGCGGCGGCCAGGGCGAAGGGCGCATGGCGGGTCCACGACTACCCCAGCCTCACCGAAGGGCTGGCGGCACTCGACGCGACCTCGGGGCCGGCCTTTCTGCTCGCCGGTGAAGGGGGAACCCACCTGCTGACCGACCCCGACCCCATGCAACTGGCCCATGCCATGCCCGCCGACCGCTCGGACCGCTGGAACGCCCTGAACACCTCCATCCTCACAGAGTTCCTGATGCCCAAGGTCTGGGACATGCAGGACGACGAGCAGACCGTCCGGATCGTCCATCACGACGCGCGCGCCGCGGCGGAGCAGGCCGCCCGCGCGGGAGGAACGGCGGTGATCCTCAAGCCACTCGCAGTCGCCGACGTCCTGGCGGTCGCCGCGGCCGGCGAACGTGTACCCCGCAAATCCACCTCCTTCGGCCCCAAGCCCCGAACCGGCCTGATCCTCCGCACCTTCGCCACCGACTGAGGCCAAGGACGTACGTGGCCTGCCCGCCTTCGCACCGGCCGGGATCTACAAAGGCCTGGTCTCGGCACCATCCTCACAGGACTGAGGCCAACCCCGCGCTGGAGAGCGATTCTTCAGTGCACCGGAACCGGTTGCGGCGGGTGAAGGCATGGAGGCGCGCGGTCGCCTGGACGGGCGGCGGCTCTCACCGTCCGGAGACAGATCCAAAACCGCCGTAGCCGGCTCTGCGGTGAGCGACGCGGTGATGGCCGGCTCCGCGGCGAAGACCTCCACCTCGTAGCGCCAGATCTTGCCGGACGACGGACCGAAGATGCGGCAGCGGAACGCGCCCCGCACTTCCAGCGGATCGTCCGGTTTCAGCTCGCGCACCACGGCTGCGGTCGCGGCGTCGAAGGTGACGCACGGGATGCTGTCCGTCATCACGCCCCCTTTCGGGTGCGGGCGGTCCCTGCGTACGGCCACGCGCCACCTGGTCAAGGTGTCACCGCTGGGCAGCCTCTTGATCTCGGCTGCCGCGGACAGCCTCCCTACCAGCACGACCTCGTTGCGGTCCACTGTCGTCCTCCCATCCGATGCTCCGGTGGGGATCACTCTCTACGATGTGGGCAAGGCCGGAGCGGCTCGAACGTCGTTCTGGGGATAGCGGACCGCTGGCTCGGGAGCTCCTGTGGACAACATCACCGCCCTCGGCGGCGACGTCTATGAGATCGACACGAAAATGGCTGGATACTCAGGCATAACCGCCGGGTACCTGATCCTGTCTGACCGGCCCTGCCTGGTCGAGACCGGGACGTCGACTTCCGCACCGGTGGTGCGCGACGCCATGGCCTCGCTGGGAGTGGGTCCCGACGACCTGTCGACCGTGGTCGTCACCCACATCCATCTGGACCACGCCGGAGGGGTCGGCGACATCGCGAAGTTCTTCCCCTCCGCGCAGATCGTCGTACACGAGAAGGGTGCCCGGCATCTGGCCGACCCGTCACGGCTGATGGCCAGCGCCCGGATGGTCTGGGGCGACCAGCTCGACACGCTGTTCGGCGAGCTCACACCGACCGAGGCCGAACGCATCGTCGCGCTCGGCGACACCGGCGCCATCGACCTCGGCAACGGACGTACGCTCAGCAGCCACTACTCGCCCGGCCACGCCAAGCACCACATCGGCCTCGTCGACTCGGGCACCGGCGACCTCTACGTCGGCGACGCGGCCGGCGTCTACCTCCCCGAGACCGGCGACCTGCGTCCCGCCACGCCGCCGCCGGACTTCGACCTGGACACGGCGCTCAACTCGATCGCCCTGTTCAGAGCGCTCGGGCCGCAACGGCTGCTGTTCAGCCATTACGGGCCGGTGGATGCTGTTCAGGAGACTCTCGAGCGTTCCGCGGAAGAACTGCGCGTCTGGGTGGATCTGACCCGCCAGGCACACGCGGAAGGCATGGACCTCGACCACGCCGTCGCCATGGTGTGGGACCAGACCAAGGAGCGCTACGCGGCGGTGGACCTGGAGAACGAGGCGGCCGAGCAGCTGGAGCTGCTGAGCGGGGCCCCCTCCAACGTCGCGGGCATCCTCCACTGGCTCAACCGGGTCTCCCCGAGAGAATCGCAGTCCTGAAACACGCGAACGGTACGGCCCGCACACCGTGGGGTGTGCCGGCCGTACCGTCTGCTTGTCCTCGCGGTACGTCTCACATGCCTTCAGCGAGCGACCACGACGGCGTCAGCTGTCGCGCTTGGGCCTGTCCTCGGAAGGCTCGTCAGGCTGGTCCAGGATGTCGCCGAAGTTCGGCTCGATGAACGCCAGGTTGATGTCCGGGGCGGAGTCGGCCACGGGCTTCGTCTTGGCCGGCCGCTTCGAGCCGGCAGCCTCGCCGGGGTCCGACTTGCCGTCCTCGGCGGCAGCCGGGCTGTCCCCCGCCTGCTGAACGCCCTCCGCTACCGGGTCGGCCGCCGGGCTGTCGCTCGGCTCGCCCGCCGTGGAGGCGGCGGTCTCGGTCTCGGTGACCGCAGCAGCGGAAGCGTCGTCAGCGGGAGCGGCCTTGGTGGGAGCGTCGTGTGTGGCATCGCCACCTGCCACGCCCTCCTCGGAGCCCTCATCGTCGGCGACGTCGTGCTTGGACACGTCCTCGGCGGACACGTCCTGGGCATCGGCGGTCACCGCGGACTCGCTGGACGCCTGCTGCCCGGCGGATCCACCGCCCTCGACACGAACATCTTCGCCGAGGTCGTCCCCGTCGGAGTCCTCCCCATCGGCGTCTTCCTCGTCGGAGTCCTCTTCATCGGAGTCCTCTTCATCGGAGTCCTCTTCATCGGAGTCGTCCTCGTCCGAGTCCTCCTCGCCGAGGTCGTTCTCAGCGTCCGCTTCCGAGTGCCCGGCCTGGTCCGAGTGCTGAGGCTGCTCGGATTGCTCGGCGTCCTGAGACGACGTGGCGCCGAAGGCGGCGTCATCGTCCAGGGGTACGTCGAGGTCGTCGTCGTCCTCGTAGTCCTCTTCGAGGTCGTCGATGACGGCACCGGTCAGCGTGGCGTAACGCTCGGCTGCGTCGGTCTCCCCTTCGCCGTCGAAGGCCATCGCCCTGGCGAACCAGTCGATCGCCGCGTCCTGGTGGCCGGCGTCGAGCAGCGCGTCGGCGTACGCGAACGCGAGCCGCGCCGACCACGGCTTCGGCTCCGGGTCGCGCAGCTCCGGGAGCCGCTGGAGCGTGATGACCGCGGCGTCGTTCTGACCGAGGTCACGGCGGGCGCCGGATTCGACCATGGCCAGCTCGATGCGCTCGGGCCGGTCGAGGCGCTCGGCCTCCGGAGAGCGGACGAGGTCCAGGGCACGCTCGGGACGACCGAGACCACGCTCGCAGTCGGCCATCACCGGCAGGTAGGCGTCGGAGCCCGTCATCCTCCTGGCCGCGCGCAGGTCGCTCAGCGCCTCGGAGTAGTGCCCCGCGTGGTAGGCGACGATGCCCGCCGCCTCCCGGACGACGCCGATACGGGCAGCGAACCGGCGAGCCACCTTGGTGTGCTCGTGCGCCCGGTCGGGATCGTCCTCCTCCAGGGCCCGCTCGGCGGCGACGAGGTGCCGGCCCACGAGCTCGGCGAGGTCACCGGGGAGGGAACGCAGCTCCTCGCGCACCTCCTTGTCAAGCTCCTCGGCGGTGATGTCAGGGGCGACCTCGGGGAGCCGCTCGCGCGGCGGAGCGTCGTCCCGGTCCGCCCTGCCGTACCTGGCACGGGTGCCGCTTGACTCGCGGTCGTCGCGGTCACGGGAGAAGGGACGCGAGCCACCGTCACGGGAGCCACCGTCGCGGTAGCCGCCTTCACGGCGCGGACCCCGGTCGTCGCGGTAGCCGCCTTCACGACGCGGACCCCGGTCACCGTAGCCACCCTCGCGGCGCGGGCCACGGTCGCCGTAGCCGCCCTCACGACGAGGACCACGGTCATCGCGGTCGCGGAACGGGGGACGACCGTCGCCCTGCCCACCCTCACGGCGCGGACCACGATCGCCGAAGCCACCCTCACGACGAGGACCACGATCGTCACGCTCCCGGAACGGGGGACGACCGTCGCCCTGCCCACCCTCACGACGCGGACCCCGATCACCGAAACCGCCCTCGCGGCGCGGGCCACGGTCACCGTAGCCGCCCTCGCGGCGCGGGCCACGGTCACCGTAGCCGCCCTCGCGGCGCGGGCCACGGTCACCGTAGCCGCCCTCGCGACGGGGACCGCGATCGTCGCGGTCGCGGAACGGGGGACGACCGTCGCCCTGCCCACCCTCACGACGCGGACCCCGATCACCGAAACCGCCCTCACGGCGCGGGCCACGATCGCCGAAACCGCCCTCACGACGGGGACCACGGTCATCGCGGTCGCGGAACGGGGGACGACCGTCGCCCTGCCCACCCTCACGACGCGGACCCCGATCACCGAAACCGCCCTCACGGCGCGGACCACGGTCACCGTAGCCACCCTCACGACGGGGACCGCGATCGTCGCGGTCGCGGAACGGGGGACGACCGTCGCCCTGCCCACCCTCACGACGCGGACCCCGATCACCGAAACCGCCCTCACGGCGCGGACCACGATCGCCGTAGCCACCCTCACGACGGGGACCGCGATCGTCGCGGTCGCGGAACGGGGGACGACCGTCGCCCTGCCCACCCTCACGACGCGGACCCCGATCACCGTAGCCACCCTCACGACGCGGACCCCGATCACCGAAGCCGCCCTCACGACGGGGACCGCGATCGTCGCGGTCGCGGAACGGGGGACGACCGTCGCCCTGCCCACCCTCACGACGCGGACCCCGATCACCGAAACCGCCCTCACGGTGCGGACCCCGATCATCGCGGTCGCGGAACGGGCGGCGCTCATCGTCACGACGCGGACCACGGTCACCGTAGCCCCCCTCGCGGCGCGGCCCACTGTCACCGCGGAAACCACCCTCGCGGCGGGGGCCGCGGTCGTCGCGGAAGCCACCCTCACGGCGCGGGCCGCGATCGTCGCGGCCGGAACGGTCGGGACGGTCGTCCCGGCCGCGGTATCCGGGCCGATCGCCGGAGCCGCGGTCCTGCGAGGAACGGCGGTCGTCGCCCTCGCGGCGCGGCCCCCGGTCGTCGCGGCCGCCGGAGCGCTGGTCAGAACGGAACGGGCGGTCGCCCCGCGACGCCCCCTGGTCATTGCCTCGGGAGCCGTACCCGCCGTCTCTGTTCCCGTACGTACGCCTCTCCCCGTGTTCGCCGCCCTCGCGCTGTCCGCCGTCGGGTCCGTTGTCTCTGTTCACTTCTGGTCCATTTCGTTGGCTCACTCAGCGGACCCGCATCGCATATGACGGCCGCCGTGGCTCGCCGCCGCCCGTCCTCGGGCCTTACGCGACGAAGGCCACCCGTGGGGGTGGCCCGCTCCTTCCAGACTAGCAAGCCTCCGAACGTCCACGTGACTCGCCGACGAGCCAATGCGGTCGCTCCCTTTGCCGTTTTCAGGAAGACTGCCAGCCATGTCTCTTCGCTTCCATGAGATCGCCGAGTCGCGTCACCGCATCCTTAATCCCCTCAGCCACGACAAGCTCAATCTGCTCGGCGAGATATGCCACATACGGTCCGGCACCCGGCAACTGGATCTCGCCTGCGGGAAGGGCGAGATGCTCAGTCGCTGGGCGTCCCGCTACGGGTTGCAGGGTGTGGGGGTGGATCTCAGCTCGACGTTCCTGGACGCGGCCAAGAAGCGCGCCACGGACCTCGGGGTCTCCGACCAGGTGAGCTTCGTCGAAGCCGACGCGCGGACGTACGAGACGGAGGCGGACTCGTACGACATCGTGTCCTGCATCGGCGCGACGTGGATAGGCGGCGGGCTGACGGGAACCTTGGACCTCATGCGGCGACCGCTCCGCCGGGACGGGATCGCGCTGGTCGGCGAGTGCTTCTGGCAGTCTCCGCCGCCCGCGGAGGTGTACGAGACCATGGAGATCCCCGAAGGGACGTTCACCTCGCTGGCCGGTACGGCGGAACAACTGGAGAGCGCCGGCTTCGAGCTGGTGGAGATGGTGCTGGCCGACCCGGACAGCTGGGATCGGTACGTGGCGAGCCAGTGGTGGACGCTGAGCGACTGGCTACGCGCCAATCCCGACGACTCTGACGCGCCGGCGATCCGCGACTTCCTGGACAAGTCTCGCCGTGCGCACCTGCAGTACGGCCGGCAGTACCTGGGCTGGGGTGTGTTCGTGGCACGACAGTGATGTCCGGCGTGTTCCGGTGAAGCTGCGCGCCAGGAGCATGTGTGCGTCATGGCCCGACCAGGGCCCGTGTGTCTGCCGGTATATGTCCGGCCGGCCCATCGGGCCCGATGGTCGCCCGGCGTGGACGCCTCCGGGCATGCGAAAGGGGCCCACACAGGCCCGGCACGAATGCCAGACCCGCATGGACCCCCATCAAAAGATTGTCCGGCGGTGACCTACTCTCCCA
>NZ_JBEXDT010000061.1:0-59070 GCF_040605905.1 Nonomuraea sp. NPDC005501
TGGTCGTGGACGACGACTTCATGGTGGCGCGCATCCACAGCGGCTACGTGGCGCGGATCCCCGGCTTCCGGGCGGCCGCCGCCCCACCTCCGCGCACGCCTCCATGACCCAGTCCTGATCGAGGACGGTCAGCAGCTCCTGAGCGTCCATCACCGGCTCCCTTCCCCGGCGGAGCGTTCCGCCGCACGGAGGAACGCGATCGAGCGGGCGGCGACCTCAGGCGCCGCGTGCGAGTGCCGGGGGAGTTCGACCGCCACCAGCCCGGTGTAGCCGCAGGCGGCAAGGGTGGCCAGGACGGGCGGGAAGTCGATCTCCCCGGTGCCGAGCTCCAGATGCTCGTGCACACCCCGGCGCATGTCGTCGATCTGCACGTTCACCAGGTGCTCGGCGACGGACTCCACGCAGCCGGGCACGGGGTCCGGTTCCAGGCAGCGGCAGTGCCCGATGTCGAGGGTGAGCCCGAAACCCTCGGGGCGGCCGAGCGCGTCACGCAGCCGTCGCCAGTCCGCGATGGTCGCCACCAGCATCCCCGGCTCCGGCTCGAAGCCGAGCGGTACCGTCGCGGCGTCCAGCAGGTGCGCGCAGCCGTCCACGAGCCGTTCCCAGGCCAGGTGGTCCGGGACGGAGGCGGGCCGTACCCCGGCCCACAGTGAGAGGGCTTCGGCGCCGAGGTCGGCGGCGACGGCGGCGCCCCGCCGCAGGAAGTCCAGCCGCAGGTGGCCGTCGTCGTGCAGCAGGGTGGGGGCGTGCTTGTGCCAGGGGTCGAGCAGGTAGCGGGCGCCGGTCTCGACGACCACGCCGAGCTGGAGATCGCGCAGCCGGTCCGCGACGGCCGCGACCCGCCGGGCCGCTCCGGGCGCATAGGGATCCAGGTGATCGTGGTCGAGGGTCAGGGCCACCCCGTCGTACCCGAGCGCGGCCATGACGTCCAGCGCGTCCTCCAGCCGGTGGTCGGCGAATCCGTTGGTGCCGTACCCGAACCGCAGCGCCCGCGGCGCGGTCGCTCCAGCCGTCCCGACGGCGGTGCTCGCTGCGGCTCCTGCGGTCGTGCCCCTCGTGCTCGCGCCGGTCATGTCGGTGACACCTTCGTGACGAGGAGCCTGCTCAGAGGCGCTGCCGCGGCCACGGCCAGTCCGGCGCCCTCCGCGCCGGCGTGCGCGGTGAGCGCGCCCTGCAGCGCGGGCAGCGCGGTGATCCCGCTGCCGACGGCTGCCCGGATGGCGGCCGCGGAGGGGTCGGCGGTGGCGCGGGCCTGGGCGAGGCCGAAGCGTGCGGCGTACCAGGCGGCGAGCGCGTTCTGCGTCCACCCCTGGCGGCGGCAGACGGTCGCGGCCAGGGCGACGGTGGCGGCCAGCGTCCCGGCGGGCAGGTGCGGCCCGGCGCCCGACACCTCGCGCCGGGACAGCAGAGTGAGCAGGTAGGTGTGGGCGCCCACCGTCAGCGCGGCGGGCAGGGCCGCGGGGAGCGCTCTGTCCGCCCGCCCGCGGGGGGAGGCGCCGAGCAGCACGTCGAGCACCCGGCACAGGGCCATCGCAGCAGGACCCGCCGGAGTGTCCTTGACCGTGACGTCATAGGCCCACACCGCCGCCGCCAGCGCCGCCGCGACCGCACCCGCTCGCGACCCCGCGATCAGCGCCGCCACCGACACGCCCCCGGCGGTGAGCCCGGCGGCGACGCCCAGCGCCGCGCCGGGGGAGACCCGGCCGGACGGGATGGGGCGCTCCGGGCGTTCGAGGGCGTCCACGTGGCGGTCGGCCCAGTCGTTGGCGGCCATGCCCGCCCAGTACAGGCAGACCGACGCACAGGCCAGCCCGGCCGTACGGCGGTCGAGCACGCCGGCTGCCGCGGCACCGGCCACCACGTCGCCGGGCACCGACAGCGCCGCCGGCATCCGCACCAGCTCGACCAGATCGCGTACCGCGGGCCGCCCTGATCGCGGGGCCCGCCCGGCCTGGCGGATCACGGCGCTCACCGTGGCCCGCCGGCGACCGGCCCGGGTCCGGTGCGCAGGCCGTCGGCGAAGTCGCACAGCAGGCGCCACTGGTCGGCCAGGGCGTGGGGGACCGGTCCCAGCGGATCCTTGAAGAAGAACGCCAGCTCGGTCAGGGCGCCGGAGCGGCCGTGCTCGTGTGCGGCGGCGGTCAACCGGGCCAGGTCGAGGACCAGCGGGGCGGCCAGCGCCGAGTCGCATCCGTGCCAGGTGAAGTCCATGCGCATGCGCCGTCCCAGGAAGCCCTCGAACGTCACCAGATCCCAGGCCGTCTTGAAATCGCCGACATCCTCCAGGTAGTCGATGCGAATCTCGCCCTGGGGGACATAACCGAGCGTCTCCCGCAGGACCTTGCTCTTGCTCGCGGCCTTGGCGGCGTTCGGGCCCGGCTGCGCCAAACTGGCGCCGTCACCGCCGCCGAGCAGGTTGGTTCCCGACCAGGTCCGCACCCGCAGGTTGCGCGTCGCGAACATGGGCGCCAGCACCGACTTCACCAGCGTCTCGCCGGTCTTGCCGTCGTGCCCGCCGTACGGCACGCCCTGCCGGACCGCCAGCTGGTGGAGCGCGGGCAGCCGGGCGCCGGTGGAGGGGGTGAAGTCGACGAACGGGCAGCCCGCGCGGAACGCGGCGTAGGCGGCGAGTGAGCTGGGCGGCAGCACCCCCCGGCCGCCGCCCGGCCGTGTCCCCCGCCCGGCCGTGGGGAGCGGCTCGCGCAGCGCCTCCTCCAGCTCGTCAAGGTCGGCGTGCGCGGGGTGCGGAGCGGGCGCCGGCTCGGTCGTCGCGACGTTGACGACGATGACCCGCCGGAGACGGTGACGCTCCCGGAAGGCCGTCAGGTCGGCTGCCAGCAGCTCCGCCGCCTCGGCCTGGTCGCGCGCCGGGGGCAGCGGCCGCACCTCCCGCTCGACCGCCGCCAGTTCCTCCTCCAGCGCCCGCACCGGTCCGGCCGGGAGCACACCCGCATCGGCCAGCGCCTGCGCCTTCTTCACCAGCGACAGCGAGGAGACGTCGTGCCCGCCGAAGGCCAGCTCGGCCAGAGCGGGCAGGGGCGCTCCGCCGAGCTGCGGAAGTTCGGTGACGCAGCCGGTCGGCTCGGCCAGCCCGGCCCGGATGGCGAGCGCCCCCACGACGCCGGTCACCGCGACCGAGCCGCGGCCTCCGACCAGCCATACTCCTGTGGTCATCTGAAGGCCCCCGGGGTCAGTTCTCGAACGGGAGGTCTCGCGTCATCGCCCGATCCGCGGGTCGGTGTCCGGGTGCGGGAACGTGTCGGCGCCCCGCGGATCGCCTCGGCGACGGGCGATCGCCCCGAGCCGGCCGGCCCGGCGATCTCCTCCGCCCGCGCCGCACACGTGACGCCGGAGAAACGGCCTGATCTCAACGATTCGACTGAACTACGATCAAGATCGACGCTGGTCACTACATCCGCTCTCTGCCGGGGACGATGGTGCCGGGCCTTCAGCCGTGGGTCCATTTCTGGTTGGTGCCGCCGTGGCAGGTCCAGATCTGGGCCTTGGTGCCGTTGGCGGTGCCGGCACCGGCCACGTCCAGGCACTTGTTCGCCCCGACCGCCGTGATGCTGCCGTCGGCGTTGAGGCGCCATTTCTGGTTGTTCTGGCCGTTGCAGTCCCAGATGATCACGGCTGTGCCGTCCGCCGTACCTCCGCCGTTGACGTCCAGGCACTTTCCGCCGTACACCCGCAGCTCACCCGCGCTCGTGGACGTCCACTGCTGGTTGGGCTGCCCGTTGCAGTCCCAGATCTGCGCCTGCGCGCCGTTGGCCTGGGAGGCGCCGCTGACGTCCAGGCACCGGCCCGAGCCCACGCCCTGGAGCGCCTGCGTCGCCGCTGGAGGGCCCGGGGGCAGGAGGGTGATGGTGAAGGCGTCGTCGGCGTTGAGGTGCGAGAAGTTGACCGTCGTGCCGTTGCCGGACAAGGTGACGTTGGAGTCCTGGACGGTGACCGGGCCGGAGACCGCGCCGCCGCCGTTGTAGGGGATGCGTTCGACGACCACCCGCACCTGGTTGTTCTGCACGACGCCGCTGGTGGTGTCCAGGCGCTGCAGGTCGACGGCGATGTTGCCCGTCGTGCTGCCGCCGCCGACCAGGATCTTGGCGTTCCCGTCGGCCTTGGTGGCGAACGCGTCGTAGGACCTGCTGGGGGTGCTGGAGGCGATCTGGCCGGTCTGCGACCCGTAGAAGCGGTAGACCCACCATTCGCCCCTGGGCTGGTACTGACCCGACGAGTCGCGGACGAGCAGATTGGCGAGATCGTTGTGCAGGTTAGCGCCGCCGGCCCAGTTGGCGCGCAGGCCGTCCGCACCGGCCCGCTCCAGACGCGCGATGTACCAGGATCCGTCACCCGGGTTCTGCTCGTTGGACGCGCCGTACTCGTTGATCTGGTACGGCCGCGGATGGGGGATCGCGCGCGAGCCGAGCGTGGTGTCGGCCGTGGCCGCGTTCGCCACCGGGTCGCCGGGCAGGGAGTGCCAGCTGACGATGTCGGGGACCACGTCGCCGGCCTTGACGTAGTCGAGGTACTGGGTCCACCAGCCGCTCGTCGCCGGCACGCAGGCGCAGCTCGGCCCGACGATCAGGTGCGTCGGGAAGGCGGCCCGGATGCGCTGGTAGGCCCGCTTCCACATGGCGAAGTACTGCGACTGCGGACGGTTCCAGAACAGGGTGATGTTGGGCTCGTTCCAGAGGTCCCACTCCACCGGGGCGCCGGCCGCCCGCACGTCGTCGATGAGGCGGGTGAGGAAGGCGTCGTAGTCGGTCCAGTCCCCGTTGTCGCCCGGGAAGCGGGAGATCGGGTAGCCGTCGGCGCCCCACAGGTCGTGGACCAGCAGGACGAACTCGCCGCCCAGCGCCCTGGTGCGCAGCAGCTGGGCGCGGGTGGCGTTCCACCGGCGGTCGTACCTGCCCGACACCCAGCCGCCGGGGCTGTCGAGCTGCGCCCCGCCGGCCCGCATGTACCGGAACTTCACATCCGTGAAGAAGCGGTCCGGGGGACCGGACCCGTTCTCGGTCATCCCGTAGATCCATCCGGAGGCCCGGTGGGTGGGAGAGCCGCCCGCGACGGAGAAGTTCACGCTGATCGACTCGTCCGCCGCCTGAGCCGGCCCGGCGGACGAGAGGACCGATGCGGCGACGAGCGCACCGATGGACAGCAGCGCTGCCAGACGGCGGCGGCGTCCGCGCCGCCTGCTACCCAGGACGTCCATGCGCATTCCTTCGGCAGGGGGGCGGGCGGCCCGGCTCCGTGGGTCTGAGCCGGGCGGCCGTGCGCCCCGGGGAGGGTGTCGTGGGTGACGGGGTCAGGTGCGGGTCCACGGTCAGGTGCGGGTCCACTGCTGGTTGGCGCCGCCGTGGCAGGTCCACAGGACCGCCTTCGTGCCGTTGGCGGTCCCCGCCCCGGAGGCGTCCAGGCACAGCCCGGACTGCACGCCGGTGACGCTGCCGTCGGCGTTGACGCTCCACTGCTGGTTGGCCCCGCCGGTGCAGTCCCAGATGACGACCTGGGTGCCGTTGGCGGTGCCCTGGCCGTAGGCGTCCAGGCACTTGGTGCCGTAGACCCGGAGCTCCTTGGCGGGGGTCGGTGTCCACTGCTGGTTGGCGCCGCCGTTGCAGTCCCACAGCGCCACCTGGGTGCCGTTCGTCTGGGAGAGGGAAGGGACGTCCAGGCACCTGCCGGCGTTGACGTTGCGCAGGACGCCGCTCGCCCCGGGGGTCGCCCTGATCGGCCCGTTGAAGGTCAGCTTCACCACGTAGGCCAGAGCGGAGTACGGCTGGCTGGGCAGAGTGACGCGCAGGCCGTTGGAGTCCTGGGTGCGCGTCGGCAGGTCGATGTACGTGCCGGCGGTGTTGCCGATCATCTCGGCCCTGCCCAGGTTGGACAGGTCGACCCGGCCGCTCGCCAGGGACGCGAGGTTGAGGGTGGCGCCGTTGCCGGGCCAGCCGAGCACGGTCGCGTACAGGACGGTGTTGTCCTTGCTGCGGGTGTACCGGATGTCCTGGGCCGTGCCGGCACGGGGAGTGGTGAACGAGCCGCCGCCCATCTTGGTGGGGCCTTCGCCGTAGGTGGTCCAGGCGCGGGTGGAGTAGATCGACTCGCCGTTGCGCCTGAGGTGAGTCCCGATGGCGTTCAGGATGCCCTTCTGGTCCTGCGGGACGGTGCCGTCGATCATGGGGGAGACGTTGAGCAGCATGTTGCCGTTCTTGCTCACCCGGTCGATCAGCGAGTGGAGCATCGCGGGCGCGCTGTAGTAGCCGATCCCGTCGGTGTAGGACCAGCTGGAGCTGCTGATGGCGTCGTCGGTCAGCCAGTAGGGGTACTGGATGCCGGCGGGGCCGCCGCGCTCGTAGTCGAAGACCTCGCCCTTGTTGTTGAAGCCGTCCTTGTAGGTGGCCACGACCTCCTTGCCCCACGCGTTGGCCTGGTTGTAGTAGTACGACAGGAAGGCGAGCCGCTTGGCCTCGTCGACGCGGGTGAGGTTGAAGTCCTGCCAGAGGATGTCGGGCTGGGCCTTGTCGACGACCTCCTTCAGCTTGTCGTACCAGAGTTGGTTCTGCGCGGCCGGGCCGAGCTGTCCGTAGAGCTTCTTCAGCGACGTGGTGGGCTGCGCCGGCACGTGGTCGTAGTAGCCGGTGAAGTTGTACGCGTGGTGCATCGCGACCAGCAGCTTCATGTTCCTGCCGCGGATCGCGTCGGCGAACAGCCGCAGCAGGTCCAGCTTGGGTCCTCGGCCGGCCGAGTTCCACTCGTTGACCTGGCTGTCCCACATGGAGAAGCCGTCGTGGTGCTCGGCGACCGGGCCGGCGAACTTGGCTCCGGAGTCGGCGAACAGCTGCGCCCACTCGTTCGGGTCGAAGTTGCCGCCCGCGGACTTGAGCTTGGGCGCGAACTGGACCCAGTTGCCGGCCTTGTCGCGCGAGCCGTCGATGAAGTTGTGGTACGGCCATGCCGAGGGATCGCCGTAGACGCTCTTGTGGTGGTTGTTCTCCGCGGAGCCGCCGACGTACATGTTGCGCGGGTACCACTCGCTGCCGAAGGCGGGCGCGGCGAAGGCTCCCCAGTGGAAGTAGATGCCGAACTTCGCGTCCTGGAACCATTCCGGCGCGGCCGGATGCTGGTCCACGGACGCCCACGTGGGCTCGTAGACGGAGGGGGCGGCCGTGGCGGAGCCGGCGAGGGCGGGCGCCGTGAGAAGGGCTCCGGCGAGCAGGGTGGCGCCGGCGAGGGCGGTGCGCCTGCGGAGTGCCGACAGCTTGGTGGGGGGCACGCTGTCTCCTGGTGTTGGCCAACTGATGGAGCGGGGAAGGTCTCGGGCACGCCGAGCTTGAGGGCGTCCGGCGGACGCCCTCGGCCGGCTCGGTCAGGCGCGGGTCCACTTCTGGTTGGTGCCGCCGTGGCAGGTCCAGATCTGTGCCTTGGTGCCGTTGGCGGTGCCGGCGCCGGCCACGTCCAGGCACTTGTTCGCCCCGACGGCCGTGATGGTGCCGTCGGCGTTGGTGCGCCATTTCTGGTTGTTCTGGCCGTTGCAGTCCCAGATGATCACGGCTGTGCCGTCGGCGGTGCCGGCGCCGTTGACGTCCAGGCACTTGCCGCCGTACACGCGCAGCTCACCGGAGCCGGTGGAGGTCCACTGCTGGTTGGCCTGCCCGTTGCAGTCCCAGATCTGCGCCTGCGCGCCGTTCGCCTGGGAAGCCCCGCTGACGTCCAGGCACCGGCCCGACGCCGCACCCCGGATCGCGCTCGTGGGCGGAGGCGTGGGCGAGGTGGTGGGGGTCGGCGAGGGGGAGGGGTCGCTTCCGAACTGGGTGAAGAACGTCCACACCTCCGCGGAGGTCCAGGTCCTCCAGCCGCCACAGGTGCACCCGTCGATCGGGCCGGGATCGTGACCTCCGTCGAACGCGGCCCAGACCACCGGATATCCGGCCCGGCAACCCGCGTAGGCGGTGACGACGTGCGTCATGCTGCCGGCCGCCGGCTCGGGAGGGTTCTGCGGGGTGCAGCCGTTGTTCCTGACGAACGTGTCACGCAGTGAGCGCCCGGATGAGATGGGCAGCACGTTGTCCCTGAGGCCGTGGAGCCCCATGTAGGCGACGGGCTGCGTGCCGCCGCCGCACCCGCTGAGGTTCGCGCCGGAATAGACCGCGACCGCGCGGAAGACCGCGGGCCGGGCACAGGCGAGTGCGTACGTCATCGCCCCGCCGTAGCTGAATCCCGAAGAGAAGATCTGCGTCGTGTCGACGCACAGGCCCGCTTCGATCTGCCGGGTCATGTCGTCGACGAAGGTGACGTCCTGGCCGCCGGAGTTGGCCCAGCCGTTGTTGGTGCCCTGGGGCGCGACGAAGATCGTGCTGTTGTTCGCGTTGTCCGCCAGTCGCCGCAGTCCGTAGTACGACCAGTTGTACCCATCGGTTCCGCCCGAGTCGACATCATTGGCGGTGCCGCCCACCCAGTGGAACCCGAAGATCAACCGGTAGGGGTGGTTGCTGTCGTAGTTGGCCGGGACGCGCAGGATGTAGCTGCGGTTCTGGCCGCCGCTCACCAGTGAGTGTGTGCCGCTCACCAGTGCCGGGGCCTTGCCGCAGCCGGCGGTCGCCGCAGCCGCGACGGTCCCGCGCGCGGCCGGCGTGGCTCCGCCTGATGCCGTACCCGCGGCTCCCAGGACGATGAGCGCCGCCACGGCGATGGCGGTGACCATGGATGTGTGCCTCACGTCACGCAGCTTCCTTCCGGGTTCGGCGAGCGTGCTTCTCCATGACATGCGCGGTATTCGCGGGCGGCGCCACGAGGGGCCGATGAGAAGGCCTCCAGAGGCGTGTCGCGGAGACTTTGAACACTCATTACGATCCCGTCATCCAGGACTGTCAAGTGTTAAGCGTGCTTATTCCTGGCCCATCACATGACGCTTCGCATGCCGGCCTGCCTTGTCGCCCCTTTTCCGAGGCCGTCACCTCGGTATTCGCCGGAGATCGCCCGGCTGGGTCTCCTCATGAAGGGCCCGCTTGTGAGTTTCTCGAAGCGGGACGAGGGATGAAAATAAGTCCTACTCTTTCAGGCGATCATGGACTCCGGAGCGCACCGGAGAGCTCTCGCTGCTAACGCCGCAGCCGTACCGGATCGGCCGGTCCGGTACGGCGGACCAGCCAGGCCTCGGTGATGTGATCGAACATCGCCCTGGCGGCGCCGTCGGGATCGTGGACGGCGATGCGTTCGTAGATGCGGCGGTGGCCCAGGTTCGACGCCACGCACAGAGCTCGCTCGGTCCGGCCCATGTACCGCGCGGTGTTGATGACCTGGCTTTCCAGCGCCCGTACGACGCCACGAGCGATGCGGTTCCCCGACGCCTGCATGATCGTGTCGTGGAAGGCGCGGTCGCTCTCGGCGTAGGTGGCGGGGTCGTCCACGAGCTCGTCCATCCGGTCCACCAGCGCGCGCAGCCGCTCCACGGTGTCCGGGCCGGCCAGGCGGGCGGCGACGTTGGCCATGTCGGACTCCAGCACGCGCCGCGTGACGACGAGGTCGTCGAGGATCGCCAGGCTCTCGTCCTCGGCGATCGTCGCGGCGAGGACGAGCTCGTCCAGCATGTCCCACATCGCCGGCGGGTTGACCATGGTGCCGGCGCCTTGGCGGACCTGTACGAGCCCCTTCTCCTGCAGGACCTTCACGGCTTCGCGGACGACGGTGCGGCTCACGGAGAACGCTTCGCACAGCGCGGGCTCGGGGGGCAACGGCGTCCCCGGCGGGTGCACACCGTGGACGATGCGCTCCACCAGCTCGGCCGTCACTGCTCGGGCGAGGGTCGCCGGGCGTCGTACCCATGCCGGTGGCGCCGGGACACCGCCGGCCGTTTCCTGCGATGCCGTCATATCCCCCTCCGGTGGCCTGCGAGGACAGCGCCACCGCGCCAGTATACGTGCCGACTGTTGACGTAAGACGTCATACGAGTTACGTTTCGCCGGTGATGGCGGGTCCCTCGGTAGCTCTCGGAGGGTGAGCAGCTATGAAGCAGCGGATGTGGTGGTCGGTCGTGATGGCCGCCGGACTGGTCCTGGCCGGCTGCGGGAGCGCGGCACGGACGGGATCCCCGTCCGGAGACTCCCAGCAGAAGCGGCAGAAGCTCGTGGTCTGGGACTGGAAGTCCGGTGAAGCGGCGGCCACCACGTACGTCGAGAAGGCGAAGGCCGACTTCGCCAAGCGGCATCCCGGCGTCACCGTCGAGTTCGTCGCCCAGCCGTTCGACCAGTACTACACCTTGCTCGGCACGGCCGCCCAGTCCAGCAAGGGACCCGACGTCATGCTCTTCAACGGGGGCGGGCAGATCCGCGACCGGGCCGTCGCGCTCCTTCCGCTGGACCAGTACGTGGCCCAGGACAAGAGCCGGTTGGCGGGCTGGGACGCGTTCACCAAGGACGGCAAGATCTACGCCGTGCCGGTGACCCTGCAGGGGCACCCGATCTACTACAACAAGACGCTCTACGAGAAGGCCGGTCTCGACCCGGCGAACCCGCCCAAGACCTGGGACGAGCTCGTCCGCACCTGCGCCGCCATCAAGAGGGCGACGGGGGCCGCGTGCTTCGCGCTCGGCAACAAGGAAGGCTTCGGCATCCAGTTCTTCATGTCGGGCCTCGGGTCCGGCATCCTGACCCCTCAGGAGTACGACGACTGGATCGCCGGCCGGCGCGACTGGACCTCCCCCCACGTGAAGCGGATCTTCGAGCTGTGGAAGGACGCCAACGACGCAGGGCTGAACAACGACGGTGCCAACTCCACCGCGATGTTCACGGACATCTTCAGAGTCTTCGAGAGCGGTAAGGCCGCTCACATCATCGGCCTGATGTCGGACATCGGGCACTGGAAGGACTTCGGCGAGTTCCTGCCGCCCGACAAGATCGGCGTCATGCGGGCCCCGGTCGTCGCCGGCGGAGCCACCCCGAGCCTTCCGTACGACGGTGGCATCGGCTACGCGGTCGCCAGGTGGACCAAGGACCCGCTGCTGGCCGCGGATCTGGTGCGCTCCCTGACCTCCACCGACGCCTTGACCGCGTTCTCCTCCGACGCCGGCGCGATCGCCTCCGACATGACGATCGACGTCTCGCGGGCCGGCCCGGCCGTCGCCGCGATCGTGCCCGAGATCAAGACCGGCAGGCCCGCCCTGCACGTCGCGCTGTCCTCCAAGACCCTGGACCTCATGGGAAGGCTGTCCCAGCAGCTCCTGAGCGGGTCGACCAGCGTGGACAAGGCCGTGAAGCAGCTCGCCGCCTCCGACAGGGCGGGCTGATCGCGTGCCGCTCAGAGGTTCGTCGCCGTCGGTCCGCCCGGTCGGTTCCGGGCGGACCGGTGCCGCGACGGCGGAGCAGGGGGGACCTCGCAGGGACGCCCGTACGGCCACCCGGCCGGCCTCCCGCGGGGCGCGCGCCGAACGCCTCGCCCCCTACGTCCTGGTGGCCCCGGCCGTACTGATCCTCGTGACGCTGCGGCTGTGGCCGCTGGTCCTGGGGGTCAACTACTCCTTCACGGGTGACGGCGCCTACAACGGGACCCCGGTCGGTCTGAGCAACTACCTGGAGCTGGCCGGCGACCCCCTGTTCCGCACCTCGCTGCGCAACGTCGGGCTGCTGGTGCTGCTGCTCCCCGTGGCTGTGGCGATCCCGGGCCTGCTCGCGACCTTCATCTACCTGCGCGTGCCGGGTCACCGGGTCTACCGCAGCGTCTACTTCTTCCCCGCCGTGCTCTCACCGGTGATCGTCGGCGCGATCGTCAACCTCATGCTCGGATACGACGGCCCGTTGAACGCCGTCCTCGCGATGGCCGGCGCCGGCCCGGTCGACTGGCTCGGCGATCCGGGCATCGCCATGTTCACGGTTGTCGGCGTGCATGTATGGGCGACGTTCGGGATGGCCCTGGTGGTGTTCCTCGCCGGATTCAGCACCCTGGACGCCTCGCTGCTGGACGCCGCCCGCGTGGACGGCGCGTCGCTGCGCCAGGTCATCCGGCACGTGATCATCCCCGGCCTGACGCGCACCATCCAGTTCGTCTTCGTGACCACGATGATAGGGATGCTGACCTCCATGTTCGGCCTGCTCTTCGTCATGACCAGCGGGGGTCCGGAGGGATCGACCTACCTTCCGGAGTACTACATCTGGCACCAACAGGGACAGATGAACCGGCCGGCGCTCGCCTCGGCCGCGTCGACGGTTCTCTTCGTCGTCATGCTCGTGGTGGGGCTCCTGCAGATCACCCTGCTCCGCCGCTCGGGGAGGCAGGACTGATGCCGGGCAGGCGCGTGGCGGGGTGGGTGGCCGCCGTCCCCATGGCCGTTCTCGCGCTGGTGACGATCTATCCTCTCGTGTTCACCGCCAACGTCGCGATGAAGACCCGGCGCGACTACGTCCTCGACCGGTTCTCCCCGGCGGATTCCCTGCGCTGGGACAACCTGGGGCAGGCATGGGCCGGCGCCGGAATGGCGCGATACTTCGCCAACTCGCTGGTCGTCGTGGCATTCGCCGTGGCCCTGCTGCTGCTGATGGGCTCGATGGCGGGTTTCGCGCTGAGCCGGCTGCGGTTCCGCGGTTCTTCGGTCATCTTCCTGGGCTGTCTTGCGGGACTGTTCGTCCCGTTTCAGGTGATCATGGTGCCGCTCACCCGGATCATGGCGGACAGCGGCCTCATCGACACCTACCCGGGACTGATCCTCGCCTACGTCGCGCAGTTCCTCCCGTTCACCGTCTTCCTGATGACGAGTCACTACCGCACCATTCCGTCGGAGATCGTCGACGCGGCCAGGATCGACGGGAACACGGTGTACGGGGTGTACCGGCGGATCATGCTGCCGCTGGGCGTGCCGGCGCTGCTGTCGGTGGGCATCCTCGACACCCTGTTCTGCTGGAACGACGTGCTCATCTCCCTGCTGATGATGCCGTCGCCCGAGCATCGCACCCTCATGATCGGGGTCAACTCGCTGCGCGGACAGTACTCCGACGACATCCCCACCTTCGCCTCCGGAGTCCTGATCGCCGCGATACCCGTGTTGGCGATCTATCTTTTCCTCCAGCGCCAGATCGCCGCCGGCGTAACCGCCGGTTCCACAAAGGGCTGACATGCAGATCACGGGGTATCGGACCGCGACGACGGTTCAGCAATGGGGCCGCCCGGTCGGCGACGCCAACGGTGTCTTCCCCGACGGGGCCGTCCCGGTGCCGATCGTCATGGTGGACACCGACGAGGGGATCACCGGCGTCGGCCTCGGGCCGCACGTGGAGATCGACGCCGTGTTCGCCGCGATCGAGGGCGAGGACCCGCGCGGCGTGACGGCGCTCTACGACCGCATGCTGCGGCGGACCTTCAAGGCGGGGCACGCGGGCGCCGTGTTCGGTACGATCGGCGCACTCGACACCGCGCTGTGGGACATCAAGGCACAGGCGGCCGGCGAGCCGCTCTGGCGCCTGCTGGGCGGACGCGACAGGAGGGTCCCCGCCTACGCCTCGGGCCTGGACATCGGCCTGACCGACGACGAGCTCGTCGCGGTCTACCAGGTCTACGCCCAGCACGGTCTGCGCGCGGCCAAGATCAAGGGCGGCCTGGACATCGAACGCGACCGGCGCCGCCTGACGCTGGTACGCGACGTCCTGACCGAGGCCGGGCACGGATCACGGCCGGGACTCATGCTCGACGTGAACGAGGCGTGGACGCGCAAGCAGGCGGTCCGGCACGTCTGCGAGCTGGAACGCACCCTGGATCTCACCTGGATCGAGGAGCCGGTCCGGCGGTGGGACGCCGAGGGCCTGGCCACCGTCGGCCGTGGCGTCCGCGCCTCGGTCGCCACCGGGGAGAACCTCACCGGGCTGGAGCAGTTCCGCCCGCTGCTGGCCGCGGGCGCCGTCGACATCGTGCAGACGGCCGTGGTCTGGGGGGTGTCCCACTTCCTCCGGGTCTCCGCACTGGCGCACGCCCATGACCTGCCGGTGAGCCCGATCGGCACCACGCCGGTCGCGCTGCTGCACGCCGCGCCGTCGGTGCCGAACCACTTGGCCAGTGAGCTGCAGGATCTGCACCCGCCACTCGGAATATCGCTCGACCTGCACGTGGAGGACGGCGCCTTCATCCTCGGTGACGCGCCGGGTCTCGGCATCACCCTCGACGAGCACGCGATCAACGAGTACGCCCGGCAGCCGGACGCCAGGGCCGCCGAGGGCCCCCACATCCGGCCGGAACACGCCGGACGACGGCTACTGGCCGTTGCCGACGGCTTCCGGCCCGAGGCGGGGCGGAGGCTGGGACCGAGTCAGCGGTAGCCGGCGGCCGTGACGTTGGCCTGGACGGCGTTCTCCACGGCGTCGGTGGGGTAGCCGGCGACCATGGCGCCTTCGTAGAAGGTGCCGGCGCTGAGGTTGGCGCCGCCGTCGGGCTTGCAGCAGTCGCCGCCGCTGCCCAGGATGATGGCCCCCTGCTTCTTCATCGGGCTGTAGCCGTTGGGGAGCGAGCCGTCGTACAGGACGGACAGGCTGCCGGACTGGGCGTCGCCGCCCTTGATGGCGAACCGGGTCGTGCCGTTGTTCTTCAGCGTCGCGGTGACGAACTTGTGGGCGAGGCTCCGCTGGTTGGGGTTCCATGACTGGCTGCCGCCGGGGTAGAGCCCCCATTCGAGGTCGGCCTGGACCCAGGGGCCGCTTCCCTGGCAGCCGCCGAACCAGCATTGGGTGCTGAAGTTGATGGCGTCCATGGCGCCGGCGGCGTCGGCCTTCCTGGTGGTCTCGCTGTTGCCGTAGTCGAAGCAGCAGCCGCCATTGACGTGGGTGCCGCTGGTCACCATGTACATGCCCTCCGGCGCGCTGCCCGTGGGGACGCCGCTCAGGTGGCCGTCCCGCCAGTAGCTGTTGCCGGGGTTGATGTAGAGGGAGTAGGCCTTGCCGCCGCCGACGGTGAGCGACTCGGTGGTCGCGATCGCGGGCCTGCTCTGGGGGGAGCCGGGGACCACGCTGGAGCCCTGGTACCACAGGTCGTTGCCCCGCCCGGACTGGTCGTAGACGACCGTGATGACACATGCGGTGCCGGCGCAGAAGGAGTCCTGCGCCGCGGTGTCCGCGATGCCGCCCGCGGTCAGGACGCCGACGTTGCGGGTCGCGTTGTCGGAGGAGCGCCTGACCTGGTACAGGTTGCCGCTGTACGAGCCGTAGAGCGCCCGAGTCGTGCTGTGCGCGGCCACGCACGGCGTGCCGCCCGAGCCGTAGATGTCGCACGGGCGCGCGCCGGGCGGCGGTGGGGTCGGCGTCGGGCCGGGCCCGGTTCCGGTGTCCCACTTCTGGTTGTTCCGCCCGTTGCAGGTCCAAATCTGGGCCTTGGTGCCGTTGGCGGTGCCGGCGCCGGCAATGTCCAGGCACTTGTTCGCCCCGACGGCCGTGATGGTGCCGTCGGCGTTGAGGCGCCATTTCTGGTTGTTCTGGCCGTTGCAGTCCCAGATGATCACGGCTGTGCCGTCGGCGGCGCCGGCGCCGTTGACGTCCAGGCACTTTCCGCCGTACACCCGCAGCTCACCCGCGCTCGTGGACGTCCACTGCTGGTTGGCCTGCCCGTTGCAGTCCCAGATCTGCGTCTGCGCGCCGTTGGCCTGGGAGGCGCCGCTGACGTCCAGGCAGCGGCCCGACCCCACGCCCACCAGTGGCGTGGTCGCCGCCGAGGCCGGCACCGACCAGGTCAGGGCGGTGGCCAGGAGCGCCGCGAGCACCGCCAGGACCGACGCGACGACGGCCGCCCGATGGCCCCGCCCACGCGGCGCACGGCCTGACAAGGGAACGGAGGGAGGTTGCATGGGCGTACTCCTCGGGAGAAACAGCCGCTGGGAAACCGGGTCGACACGATCGATGCGAATCGATTCGACAACGTACGCGCGAAGCACATACGACGGACGGACCGCCTGTCAAGACTCCACCGTGCCCGCCGTCCGCCGGAGGTCCTCCCGGCGGTTCTCAGCGGCCCGGCTCGCACTCCGCGGAGCCGGGCCCGATGAAACATTCATCCGTCCCACCCGCGGACGCACGCTCCGACCCGTTCGGATGACAGCCGGCGCCCGAGGGGCCGCCGGGGTCAGTGGGACGGGGAGAACAGACGCTGCTTGATCTCCCGGCGGTAGTCGTCGAGGGTGTTGTCGATGTGCGTGGCGGCGGCCTGGGCGGCCGCTTCGGGGTCGCCGGCGCGGATGGCCTGGTAGATCGCCTCGTGCTCCTCGACGGCCTCGGCGGCGTGCCCGCCCACCGAGCCGCGCAGCCCGATGAGGCTGGACTGGGCCTGCAGCCGCCGGGCCTCCCGCACGGCGATCTGGAGGAACATGTTGTGCGCGGCCGTGGCGATGGCGGTGTGGAAAGTGTCGTCGCCCTCGTTGAACAGGTCCTCGCGTCCGGTCTCGAAGCCATGGCGGCACATGGCGGCCGCGTCCTCGATGGCCCTCAGCTCCGTGGGGGTGGCGCGGCGGGCGGCCAGCCGGCTGGTCTCCATCTCCTGCGCCCGGCGGAACTCGAACAGCATGTAGACGTGGTCCAGGTCGGTGGGGAGGAAGAAGGACGCCCAGCGCCCGGTGCCGAGCATCCCCTCGTCGTCGGCCACGTACAGGCCGCGGCCCTTCTGGGCGCGTACCCGGCCCAGCGCGGAGAGTATCTTGACAGCCTCGCGGACGACGGTGCGGCTGGTGCCCAGTTGCAGGGCCAGCTCGTTCTCGGTCGGCAGGCGGTCTCCCGGGCGCAGGCGCAGCCGGACGATCAACTCCAGCAGCTGCTCCGCGGCCACCTCGTAGCCCGGCCGGTATGCGCTTTCACGCGGGGTGTCGGTCACCGTGCCCCTCCTCGCCATTTCCCCTGCAAGAGTACGACTGATCGGGGTCGCCGGGTCGGGACATGCACGACACCCGATCAGTAGGACACATCTGAATGATTCATGCGGAAAAGATCGAGGCGGGCCATCAGCGCCGTCAGTATTGTCGCTGTTCAGCGCGGACGGCAGGTTCACCATGGCCAGATTTCGGTGTGCGAATGACGAAATAAGTAGGCTTAACGACTTGACGGACATCCGCGCCCAGATCGTAATAAGGAGCGAGTCATGACCTGAGCACCCCTCCACCCCCCAGAGGAACCACCGTGCAGTCATCTTCGCCTGTCCCGGCGCTGAGACCGGTCCTGACCGGCGTCATCGCCGCAGTGCTGGCCGCGGCGTTCGCCCTCGTCGCCCCGGTCACCTCGGCCCTCGCGGCCACCACGACCCTGTACGTGTCACCCTCCGGCACCGGCACCGCCTGCACCTCCGCCCAGCCGTGCTCTCTGTCCGCGGCGCAGACGACCGTGCGGTCGCTGAACGGCGCCATGTCCGACGACATCGTCGTCGAGCTGGCCGACGGGGTGTACCGGCTCTCCGCGCCGCTCCGGCTGACCGCGGCCGACTCCGGCAACAACGGCCACACCGTCACCTGGAAGGCCGCGGGGGGCGCACGTCCCGTCATCAGCGGGGCCCGGGCGGTCACCGGATGGTCGCTGGCCGACTCCGGGAAGAACATCTGGCGCGCCAATGTCGGCACCGGGATCGACACCCGGCAGCTGTACGTCAACGGCGCCGTCGCCACGCGTGCCCGCACCCAGGTGAACCGGGCCGACTTCACCGCGACCACCGCCGGTCTGAGATTCGGCAACAGCGCGCTGGGCTACCTGAACAACCTGGCCGACCAGAACCGGGTCGAGATGGAGAGCGTCGGCTCCTTCACCGACCGGTACGTGAGGGTGCAGAGCATCAGTGGCAACGTCATGACGATGCAGCAGCCCGGCTGGAACAACAACACCTTCGGGTACGACACCTTCACGCAGCCGCACCGGGCGGGTCCGCTGTACCTGGAGAACGCCTACGAGTTCCTGGACGCGCCGGGTGAGTGGCACATCAACCCCGGGACCGGCGTTCTGTCCTACATCCCGGCGGCCGGTCAGAACATGAGCGACATCAGCGTGGAGCTGCCCGTGCTGCAGTCCCTGGTGATCGTCGGGGGCACCTACGACGCGCCCGCGCACCACATCACCTTCAGCGGGATCACCTTCACCGGCACGAGCTGGCTCGGGCCCAGCAGCGCCCAGGGCTACGCGGACCAGCAGACCGGCGCCTACATCGCGGGCGACTGGAACTGGCCCGCCGACAGGCTGACCTCCTGCCAGGAGGGCTGCCAGCAGTTCGAGGCCGTGCGGCCGAACTGGTTCCAGATGCCCGCCGCCGTGCAGGTCTCCGCCGCCCACCACGTCACCTTCACCGACTCCCGGTTCGTCAACCTGGGGCAGACGGCCGTCGGCATCGGCAACGACGCCAACGCGCACGCCGGCGGGGTCGGGCTGGGCGCGAGCGACATCACGATCACCCGGTCCGAGGTCGCCCGCAGCTCGGCCGGCGGCATCCTGGTCGGCGGCGTGCGCGCCGACGCGCACCACCCCGGCGACCAGCGGATGGTCAACCGGAACATCACCGTCAGCGACAACCGGATCCATGATCTCGGTCTGGACTACCGGGGCGTCGTCTCGGTCCTCGCCACCTACGTCACCAACGCCGACGTGTCGCACAACGAGGTCTACAACATGCCGTACACCGGCATGGCGATCGGCTACGGCTGGGGCGCCAACGAGCCCGGCGGCAACAACCAGTACGCCAACCGCGGTCTGTACAACTACCAGCCGCGGTACACCACGGCCACCACCGCGTCCGGCAACCGGCTCGTCGGCAACTACGTCCACGACGTCATGCAGCAGATGACCGACGGCGGGTGTATCTACACGCTGTCCTGGAACCCGGGCGCCGTGATCAGCGACAACCACTGCCTGCGGACCAACGGCTGGTTCGGCGTCTACTTCGACGAGGGCTCCAAGTACTACACCGTCACCGGCAACGTGCTCTCGAACACCGGCACCTGGGCAACCGCCAACTACTGGGGTGGCGAGAACATGGGCAACTGGACCGTCACCGACAACTGGTCGACGAACGGCAGCACCAACGTGACCAACGGCGACCGGGGCAACGTCGTCCACGGCAACGTCACCGTCAGCAACGGCAACTGGCCGGCGGCCGCGCAGGCCGTGATGGCGTCCGCGGGGCCCCGGACCGGCACGTCACCCTCGCCCACCCCGGGAGGCGCGAGTGCCCTCAAGGGGGCGGGGTCGGGCCGGTGCCTGGACGTCAGCGGCGCCTCCCAGGCCAACGGCGCGCAGGCGCAGATCTGGGACTGCAACGGGCAGGCCAACCAGCAGTGGACGTCCACGAGCGCGGGTGAGCTGCGGGTGTACGGCGGAAAGTGCCTGGACGTCAACGGCGGAGGTACGGCGGACGGCACAGCCGTGATCATCTGGGACTGCAACGGCCAGGCCAACCAGCAGTGGCGCCTCAACGCCGACGGCACCATCACGGCCGTCGGGGCGAACAAGTGCCTGGACGTGGCCGGTGCCGGCACCGCCAACGGCACCAAGGCCCAGATCTGGACCTGCCACGGCGGCGCCAACCAGAAGTGGACCCGCGTCTGACACCGCGGCACTCCTCCGTGCCCGCAGCAGAACGCCGGCAACAGCGCGATGGCGCGCCTTGCCCTGACTGATCGTCATATGTCAGGAAGGAACACCCATGTCCCGACGTCCGTGGCTCGCCTTGCTGACCACGATGACGCTGATCACTTCCGGAGCCGTCGCGCTCTCCGCCTCCTCGGCGACCGCCCTGACCATCCCGGCGTCCGACTACCAGCAGGTGTCGCTCGCCGCCGGCGGTGCGGAGCTGGGTGAGGCGATGTCGCTGGCCGTGATGCCGAA
Source organism: Nonomuraea sp. NPDC005501 (assembly GCF_040605905.1). NCBI lineage: Bacteria > Bacillati > Actinomycetota > Actinomycetes > Streptosporangiales > Streptosporangiaceae > Nonomuraea > Nonomuraea sp. NPDC005501. The sequence continues at coordinate 19,806 of NZ_JBEXDT010000061.1, forward strand.
CCGGTCGGTGGTGCACACGGCGCGCGACGGCACGGTGCGCGTCACCGATGTCAACGGCAGCACGAAGGTGGCCGGCAGGCTCGCGGTCTACACGCACGACGAAGAGGGCCTGCAGGGTGTGGCGGTCGACCCGGACTTCGCGTCGAACCGGTACCTCTGGCTCTACTACTCGCCCCGGCTGAGCACGCCGAACGGTGACGCGCCGAGCAACGGCACGCAGGCGCAGTTCGACCAGTGGAAGGGGCACCTGAACGTGTCCCGGTTCACCTTGAAGCCCGACGACACGCTCGACCTGGCCAGTGAGAAGGTCGTGCTGGAGGTGCCGAACGACCGAGGGATGTGCTGCCATGTGGGCGGCGACATCGACTTCGACGCGGCCGGCAACCTGTACCTGACCACCGGCGACGACAGCAACCCGTTCGAGTCGAGTGGCTACTCCCCCCTGGACGAGCGGGCCGACCGCAATCCGCAGTACGACGCCCAGCGCTCCGCCGCCAACACCAACGACCTGCGCGGCAAGGTGCTGCGGATCAAGCCGCAGCCGGACGGCACCTACACGATCCCCAGCGGCAACCTGTTCCCGCCCGGCACGGCGAGGACGAGGCCGGAGATCTACGCGATGGGGTTCCGCAACCCGTTCCGGATGAGCGTGGACAAGGCGACCGGGATCGTCTACCTGGGCGACTACGGGCCGGACGCGGGAGTGACCGACCCCAACCGGGGCCCCAGCGGGCAGGTGGAGTTCGACCGCATCACCGGTCCGGGCAACTACGGCTGGCCGTACTGCACCGGCACGAACACCACCAGCGAGACCTACAACGAGTGGAACTTCGCCTCCAACGGCACGGGCCCGAAGTACACCTGCGCGGGCGGTCCCACCAACAACTCGTTCCGCAACACCGGACAGACCACGCTCCCACCAGCCAAACCGGCGTGGATCCGATACGCCGGGGACGCCGGATCCCCCCCGGAGTTCGGCAGCGGGTCGGAGTCGCCGATGGGCGGCCCGGTCTACCGTTACGACCCGGACCTGAACTCCGCCGTCAAGTTCCCGCAGGTCCTGGACGGGCGTTACTTCGCCGGTGAGTACGGCCGCCGCTGGATCAAGGCCGTCGAGGTCAAGGCCGACGGGAGCTACGGGGAGATCTCCGCGTTCCCCTGGACCGGCACCCAGGTGATGGACATGGCCTTCGGCCCTGACGGGGCCCTCTACGTCCTCGACTACGGCGACGGGAACAACAACCAGGCGCTGTACAGGATCGAATACATCGGCAAGGCCAACCGCAACCCGGTCGCCAAGGCCTCCGCCGACAAGACCTCGGGACCGGCTCCGCTGACGGTGAACTTCTCGTCCGCGGGCAGCTCCGACCCCGAGGGCGGCGCACTGGCGTACTCGTGGAACTTCGGCGACGGCACCACGTCCACGGCGGCGAGCCCGAGCAAGACCTACACCGCGAACGGCACCTACACCGTGACCCTCACCGTCCGCGACCCGCAGGGGCTGACCGGAAGCGCCGGTGTGATCGTGACCGTCGGCAACACCGCCCCGGCGGTGACGCTGACCACCCCGGCCGACGGGCAGTTGTTCTCCTTCGGGGACACGGTGCCCTTCCAGGTCACCGTCAGCGACCCGGAGGACGGCACGATCGACTGCACCAAGGTCACCGTCGCCTACTTCCTCGGCCACGACAGCCACCGTCACCAGATCACCTCCAAGACCGGCTGCTCGGGCTCCATCCCGGTGCCGGTCGACGGTGAGCACGACGCCGCGGCCAACATCTACGGCGTCTTCGAGGCCTCCTACACCGACACGGGCGGCCTGACCTCCACCAGCGCACGTACGCTCCAGCCGCGGCACCGGCAGGCTGAGCACTTCGGCGCCCAGCAGGGCGTCCAGACGGCCGACCACGGCACCGCCGAAGGCGGCAGGACGGTCGGCTTCACCGACGACGGTGACTGGATCTCCTTCCAGCCGTACAGCCTGGGTGACGCGACGAGGATCACCGTTCGGGTGTCCTCGGCGGGCGCGGGCGGCCGGATCGAGGTGCGAGCGGGCTCGGCCACGGGCATGCTGCTGGGAACGGTGAACGTCGCGAGCACCGGCGGCTGGGACACCTTCACCGACGTCTCGGCGAACCTCGGCGGCGCGCCGGCCGGCACCACGACGCTGTACCTGGTCTTCCGCGGCCCGACAGGACAGGGATACCTGTTCGACGTCGACGCCTTCACCCTTGACACCGGCACGTCGCCGGGGAGCACGAGCGCGGTGAAGGGGGTGGGCTCGGGACGGTGTCTGGACGTCAGCGGGGGTTCCCCGGTGAACGGCGCGCAGGTGCGGATCTGGGACTGCAACGGCCAGGCCGGCCAGCAGTGGACGTCCACGAGCGCGGGTGAGTTGCGGGTGTACGGCGGCAAGTGCCTGGACGTGAACGGGGCGGGTACGGCGGACGGCTCCGCGGTGATCATCTGGGACTGCAACGGCCAGAACAACCAGAAATGGCGCCTCAACGCCGACGGCACGATCACGGCGGTCGGGGCGAACAAGTGTCTGGACGTCAGCGGGGCGGGCACCGCCAACGGCACCAAGGTCCAGATCTGGACGTGCAACGGCGGCGCCAACCAGAAGTGGAGCCGCGTCTGAGGCCACGTCCTTGACCGCACCACGATCACCCACTGATGTGACGGAAGGACACGTATGCTGCGACATCTGACCCCCGGCGCGCTCGGGCGCGGCGCGGAGGGCGACCGGAAGACATCCGTGCTGCGGAGGCTGTCGGCGACCGCGGTGGCGCTCACCGCCGCCGCCGCGACGCTGATCCCCGCCGTCCCCGCCCAGGCCGCCGCCTTCAAGGTGCTGGTGTTCTCCAAGACGGCCGGATTCCGGCACGACTCGATCCCCGGCGGGATCCAGGCCATCCGCGACCTGGGGGCGGCCAACGACTTCGCCGTCGACGCGACCGAGGACGCGAACGCCTTCACCGCGGCCAACCTCGCCCAGTACAAAGCGGTGGTGTTCCTCAGCACCACCGGTGACGTGCTCAACGACACCCAGCAAAGCGCCTTCCAGACGTACGTGGACGGCGGGGGCGGATACGTGGGGGTGCACTCGGCCGCCGACACCGAGTACGGCTGGCCCTACTACGGGCAGCTGATGGGGGCCTGGTTCAACAACCACCCGGCCATCCAGCAGGCCACCGTACGGAACGAGGACAGGGCGCACGCCGCGACCGCTCATCTGGGGGCGACCTGGTCGCGCACCGACGAGTGGTACAACTACCGCACCAACCCCCGCTCCGGCGTGCGGGTGCTGCAGAGCCTGGACGAGAGCAGCTACAGCGGCGGGGGCATGGGCGACCATCCGATCACCTGGTGCCACCCCCAGTCCTCCGGGCGCTCGTTCTACACCGGCTTGGGGCACACCCAGGAGTCGTACGCCGACCCGAACTTCCGCGCGCTGCTGCTGGGCGGGATCCGGTACGTGGCCAAGGCCACCAACGCCGACTGCCGCCCGGAGACCGGGTACACGACGTTGTACAACGGATCGACGACGGGCTGGTCGCAGGCGGGGCCGGGATCGTTCGCCGACAGCGACGCCACGCTGACCTCCCAGGGCGGCATGGGCATGCTGTGGTACAGCGCCAAGGAGTTGCATGCCTACTCGCTGAAGATCGACTGGAAGCTGACCGGTGACTCCAATTCGGGGGTGATCGTGGGGTTCCCGGCCACCAGCGACCCGGACGCGGCGCTCGCCACCGGGTACGAGGTGCAGATCGACGCGACCGACACTCCGGACAAGACAACGGGGGCCATCTACGGATTCAAGGCGGCCGACGTCGCGGCACGGGATGCGGCGCTGAATCCGCCGGGCCGGTGGAACACCTATGAACTGCTGGTGGAGGGGGAGCGGTTGCAGGTCTTCCTGAACGGCACCAGGATCAACGATTTCACCAACACCGATCCGGTCCGCTCGATCCAGCAGGGCTACATCGGCATCCAGAACCACGGGTCCGGCGACGTGGCGTCGTTCCGCAACATCCGCATCAAGGAACTGACCAGCACGCCGGGGAGCACGAGCGCGGTGAAGGGGGTGGGCTCGGGACGGTGTCTGGACGTCAGCGGGGGTTCCCCGGTGAACGGCGCGCAGGTGCGGATCTGGGACTGCAACGGCCAGGCCGGCCAGCAGTGGACGTCCACGAGCTCCGGTGAGCTGCGCGTGTACGGCGGCAAGTGCCTGGACGTCAACGGCGCCGGCACCGCCGACGGCTCCGCGATGATCATCTGGGACTGCAACGGCCAGAACAACCAGAAATGGCGCCTCAACGCCGACGGCAGCATCACGGCGGTCGGGGCGAACAAGTGCCTGGACGTGTCGGGTGCCGGCACCGCCAACGGCACCAAGGTCCAGATCTGGACGTGCAACGGCGGCGCCAACCAGAAGTGGAGCCGCGTCTGAGGCCATCCGTCCACGCCCTCTGTGACATGACATGCGGCGCGGCCCTGATCGGTGCCACGCCGCGTGGCCATGCGCGCCCGCCGTCCCACACGAGGACGTGAAAATTTCATACTCATATTGGCACTCTCCATGCATGACGGATCCGACTTATTTCGGCCTGAGTGGAGAGCGGCGGCGGCTCACAATCGGACCAGCATCGCTCTGACAGGGGAATTCTGGAGAAAGCTCGGTCCGACAGCCGCCGAGTATGCCGGAAAAGCAGTCGGGATTTTCCAGCATAAGCACGCTTGACAGGCAGATGAGTCAGATTTACTTTTGGTGCGAATCGATTCGATTGAATGTTCGCTGGTCAGTGGCCGGCGTCCACGAGCGGCCGGTGAAGCGCCTCCCAGGGCCGGCACGACTCCAACCCCCCCCGTTAGGAGCCCCCCGTGCACGACTCCTCACCTCCCTCTCGCCGGGCGGGCCGCGTGCTGGAGATGACCGGCATCGCCAAGAGCTTCCTGGGTGTCCGGGTCCTCGACGGAGTCGACCTGGAGGCGTCCGCGGGCGAGGTGCACGCGGTGGTGGGGGAGAACGGCGCGGGCAAGTCGACGCTCATGAAGATCCTGGCCGGCGTGCACGCGCCGGACGAGGGGAGAATGAAGATCGACGGCCGCGGCGTGGCTTTCGGGCACCCGATCGAGGCGCAGCGGGCCGGGGTGGCGATCATCCACCAGGAGCTCACCCTGCTGCCGGAGCGAACGGTGGCCGAGAACGTCCACCTCGGGCGGGAACCCGTCCGACGGGGGCTCGTCGACCGCGCCGCGATGGAATCGGCGACCGGAGAGCTGCTGAGCTCTCTCGGGGAGGAGTCGTTCGGCCCCCGCGATCTCGTCCGGCGGCTCTCGGTCGCGCGGCAGCAGGTCGTCGAGATCGCCAAGGCCCTGTCGCTGAACGCCCGGATCGTGGTGATGGACGAGCCGACGGCCGCCCTGGCGGACCACGAGGTGGAGTCGCTCCACACGCTGGTGCGGCGGCTCACGGCACGCGGCATCGCGGTCCTGTACGTCTCGCACCGGCTCCGCGAGATCTTCGATCTCGCCGACCGGATCACCGTGCTCAAGGACGGTGCCCGGGTCACCACCGCGGATGCCTCCGGCCTGGACACCCCGGCTCTGGTCCGCCTGATGGTCGGCCGGGACCTGGACTCCTACTACCCGCCACGTGCGGCGGAACCGCCCGGAGAGGTGATGCTGAGCGTGCGCGGCGGCGGCAACGCCAGGCTGCACGGCATCGACCTCGACCTGCGCGCGGGGGAGATCGTCGGGGTGGCCGGGTTGCAAGGCTCGGGCCGCACCGAGCTGGCCAGGGCGCTGTTCGGCGCGGAGCCCTTCACCAGCGGCGAGATGACGCCCTGCCGTCCCCGCTCGGCCCGCGAGGGGATCGCCGCGGGGATCGGCCTGGTCACCGAGGACCGCAAAGCCGAAGGGCTCCTGCTGAACCAGCGGGTGCGCGACAACGCCCTGCTCGTCGCCCGGACCATCCGGATGCGCCGGCCCGCGGTCGAGCGGCTGCTGGAGCGGGTACGGCTCACCCCGTCCCGGCCCGCGCAGGAGGTCCGGCTGCTGTCCGGGGGCAACCAGCAGAAGGTCGTGCTGGCCAAATGGATGGCGGTCGCGCCGCGTGTCCTGCTGTTCGACGAGCCCACCCGTGGCGTCGACGTCGGTGCCAAGGCCGCCATCCACGAGCTGGTGCGCGAACTCGCCCGCGACGGGACGGCCGTCCTGATGATCTCCTCCGAGCTGCCCGAGGTCATCGGCATGAGCGACCGCATCGTGGTGCTGCGGGACGGCCGCATCGCCGGAGAGCTGCCCGCCGGCTCGACCGAGGAGGCCGTGATGCGCCTGGCGGCCGCCTCATGACCCAGCAGCTCAAGCTGCGGCGCGTCCCGGCCGAGGGTTCGCTCCTGCGGCGGCTGTCGGCCGACCGCCCCGCGCGTGCCGTCTACGTGGCGCTGGCCCTGCTCGTCGTGCTGGGTTGGCTGCTGTTCGCCCTGGACGGTGGCCGGTTCCTCAGCCAGGAGAACATCGTCGGCATCCAGCAGCGATCGGCGGCGCTGGGCATCGTCGCGATCGGTCAGACCCTGGTGATCCTGGCGGGGAGCCTGGATCTCTCGGTGGCCTACCTGATCAGCATGACCTCGCTGGTCGCGGCCGAGGTCATGGGAGGCGCCGACGCGAACGTGCCGGCCGCCGTCGCCACGGTGCTGGCGGTGAGCGCGACGGCCGGACTGGTGAACGGCCTGATCGTCACGAGGCTCCGGGTGCACGCCTTCATCGCCACGCTCGGGGTCGCGCTGATCATCAGAGGGGTGCTGGACGATCGGTACGACGGTCCGGCGGGCAGTGTGCCCGAGTCCTTCCAGCATCTCGGGTACGACCGCATCGGGCCGGTGCCGGTGTCGGCGCTGCTGTGGGCCGCGGTGGCGGCGGCCGCGTGGCTCCTGCTCGGCCGGACGCGCCTCGGATACCGGATCTACGCGGTGGGCGGGGACGCCGAGGTCGCGCGGCTGTCGGGAGTTCGCACCGAGCGGGTCGTGGTCGCCGCCCACGTCCTCTGCTCGGTCTGCGCCGGGATCGCCGGGCTTCTGCTCGCCTCCCGGCTCGGAGCGGGCGCGCCGACGGTCGGGACCGACGGCGGATACGACCTGGAGTCGATCGCCGCGGTGGTGATCGGCGGGACAGCTCTGGCCGGAGGCCGCGGCGGGGTCGCGGGGACCGTCGGCGGGGTCCTGCTCCTGGCCGTCCTCGACAGCATCTTCAACCAGATGGAGGTCAACTCCTTCGCCAAGGACGTCGTGCGGGGCGTGGTCCTGGTGGCCGCGTTGGCTGTCTACGCCCGCAGGAGGCGGACCGCATGAGACGCGCGCTGCCGATCTTCGTGGTGCTGGCCGGACTGCTGGCGGCCATCGCGGTCGCCCACCCGTATTTCCTGGAGCCGCCCGCCCTCCTCGCCTTCGTCAAGAGGGCCGCACCGCTGGTGATCCTCGCGGCCGGGCAGTACTTCGTCGTCGTGTCCGGCGAGTTCGACCTGTCGGTCGGCTCGCTCGTCACCGCCGAGGTGGTGATCGCCGCGCGGCTCCTCGACGGCTCCGCGGAGGCGACCTGGCCCGTGCTGGCCCTGCTGATCGCTTTCGGGCTGCTCATCGGGCTGGTCAACGGGATCGTCACCACCCTGCTCCGGGTGCCGTCGTTCATCACGACACTCGGCATGCTGCTGATCCTGTCCGGAGCGATCTTCCTGTGGACGGGTGGCGCGCCCCGGGGCGCCCTGTCCCCGCAGTTCCGGGAGCTGGGCCGGGGGAGTCTCGGCCCGGTGCCCTGGTCGGTCCTGGTCCTCGTCGCGGTGGCGGCCTGCGCGATCTGCGCGATGCGTGCCGGCTTCGGCCACACGCTGATCGCGGCCGGTGACAACGATCGTGCCGCGGCTCTGTCCGGCGTCCGCGTCGCCCGGGTGCGGACGGTGGCGTTCATGGTCTCCGGGCTGTCGGCGGCGGTCGCCGCGATCCTGCTGGGCGGCTTCGCCGGGGTGTCCGCGCAGGTCGGCCAGGGCCTGGAGTTCCAGGCCATCACCGCTGTCGTGGTGGGCGGTGTGGTCCTCGGGGGCGGCCGCGGCTCCGTCGTCGCCGCGATGGCGGGCGCCTTCACCTTGGAGGCGTTGTTCACCCTGCTCAACCTGTACGGCATCTCCGGGGCGCTGGAGCCGGCCATACAGGGCGTGATCATCATCGCCGCGGTGGCGCTGGGAGGCGTGAGCATCCCGCGCAGAAGAGCCGTGGCGGCCTCGTGATGGAAGGAAGACCATGCGTTCATCTTCGCGGCGGCTCCTCGCCTCCGCCGCGCTGGCCGTGCTGACACTGCCGGCGGCCGCGTGCACCAGCGACAGACCCACGCCCTCCGCCTCCGTCGCGCCGGCCGGGTCCAGCGGTCCGCGGGACAAGGGCACCGGAGCGCAGTCGAAGTTCTTCGTGCAGACCGACTACGACGCCCAGATGGCGATGCGCCGGGCGCAGCCGACCGGCTCGCCGGCCCGACCATGGGAGCAGAGCATCGACCCGCAGCTCGTCGACACCGCCACGTACAAGAAGGCCGCGCCGTACCACCTGTGCTTCTCCAACGCCGCGGTCGACAACCCCTGGCGGCAGGTCGGCTGGAAGACCATGCAGGCGGAGGCCGCCCTGCACAAGGAGATCACGCGCTTCACCGCGCTGGACGCCGAAGGCAAGGACGACAAGCAGATCTCCGACATCGCCGAGCTCCAGGGCAAGGGCTGCGACGTGCTGATCGTCTCGCCCAACACGACCGCGACGCTGACTCCCGCGGTGTCCGGGGCGTGCGCGAAGGTGCCCGTCATCGTGTTCGACCGTGGGGTCCGGACCGATTGCCCGGTCACCTTCATCAAGCCGATCGGCGGCTACGCCTTCGGCTCCGAGGCGGCCGAGTTCCTCATCGACAAGGTCCGGCCCGGCGGGAAGATCCTCGCGCTGCGCATCCTGCCCGGCGTGGACGTCCTGGAGACCCGGTGGTCGGCGGCGAAGGTCGCGTTCGACAAGAGCGATCTCGAGGTCGTCGGCGTGGAGTTCACCGACGGCGACGCCGCCAAGACCAAGAGCATCGTCAGCGACTACATCCAGCGGCACGGCGAGATCGACGGGGTCTGGATGGACTCGGGCGCCACCGCTGTCGCGGCCGTCGAGGCGTTCGAGGACGCGGGCCGGCCGGTACCGCCGATCAACGGCGAGGACCAGCAGGACTTCCTGAAGAAGTGGAGCGACGCGAAGCTGACCGCGATCGCCCCGACCTATCCGACGTACCAGTGGCGCACCCCCGTCATCGCGGCGCTCAAGATCCTCAAGGGCGAGCAGGTGCCCAAGGTCTGGAACCTTCCGCAACCCACGATCACCCAGGACAACCTCGCCACCTACCTCAAGCCCGGCATGCCGCCGCTGCACTACGCCCTGTGCGGCTGTGAGGATCTGCCCGGCTACCCCGGGACGTGGGGTGGCACGCCGTGATCGGCGTCAACACCTGGGTCTGGGTCTCGCCGCTCACCGACGAGTCCCTGGCCGCCCTCGCGCCGCGGATCGCGGCATGGGGATTCGACGTCGTGGAGCTGCCGGTCGAGCACCCCGGCGACTGGGACCCGGGCAGGGCGGCGGCCCTCCTGGACGGGCTCGGACTCGGCGCGTCGGTCGTGCTCACGATGCCACCGGGACGCGAGCTCGTCGGTGCCTCGCCCCGGTGCGTCCAGGAGACCCAGGACTACCTGCGGCACTGCGTGGACGTGGCGGTGACCGTCGGCGCGCCGGCGGTCAGCGGACCCGCCTACGCCTCCGTCGGCCGGGCCTGGCGGATGAGTCCGGACGAGCGGCGCGCGCTCTACGCAGAGCTGAGGGTGAGCCTCGAACCGGTCGTCGCCTACGCCGCCGAACGCGGGGTCCGGATCGCTGTCGAACCGCTCAACCGGTATGAGACCAGCCTCATCAACACCGTCGAGCAGGCACTCGAAGCCCTTCCGGAGGAATGCGGACTCGCCCTCGACACCTATCACATGAACATCGAGGAGAAGGACCCCCTCGGGGCCGTCCGGCTGGCGGGCGCCAGGATCGAGCACCTCCAGGTGTGCGGAACCGACCGCGGCGCCCCCGGCGGCGACCACTTCGACTGGCCGGGCCTCGCCGCGGCCCTCCGTGACGTGGGCTACAGCGGTCCGCTCGTGATCGAGTCCTTCACCGCCGACAACACGACCATCGCCACCGCCGCATCCGTCTGGCGTCCCCTCGCGCCGAGCCAGGACGCCCTCGCCACCGAAGGCCTCGCCTTCCTTCGCACCCTCACCACCTGACCGACCGATGCTCCCGGAGCCGAGACGGCTCACGCCTTCGCACCTCGACTCCCGACCGTTCACCGGTAACCCCCCAGGAGACCCTCCATGCGAAGATCACGCCTGCTCCCCGCCCTGGCCGCGACCCTGTTAGGGCTGTTGTGGCTCGCGGTGCCGCCGGCGGCGCACGCGGCCGCTCCGCAGTTCAAGGTGCTGCTGTTCACCAAGACCGCGAGTGGCGCCTACCGGCACGACTCCATCGCCGCCGGTGTCGCGATGTTCCAGCAGATGGCGGCCGACAACAACTTCCAGCTCGACCACAGCGAGGACTCCGCCGTCTTCACCACGGCGACGCTGAACACCTACGACGCGGTGATCATGTTCCAGACCAGCGGCATGGTGTGGGACAACGACGCCCAGCGCCAGGCCGTCCAGGCCTATGTGCGCGGCGGTCACGGCGTCGTCGCCGTCCACAACGCCACCGACATGAACATCGAGGCGCAGTTCCCCTGGTGGGACCAGGTCGTGCTGGCCGGCGCGCACATGACCGCGCATTCGGCGACCCTGCCGGGCACCGCCAAGGTGGCCGACAAGGTGCACCCCTCCACGAAGGGGCTGCCGGACCGGTGGGCGCGTACGGAGGAGTGGTACAACTTCGACAAGAACTCGCGCGGCTCGGTGCACGTGCTGGTGACCGCGGACGAGACCACTTATGACGCGGGGCCGAACAAGATGGGCGCCGACCACCCGATCTCCTGGTGTCACAACCCGGAGGGCGGCCGCGTGTGGGCCACCGCGATGGGCCACCAGGCATCCTCCTACTCGGAGCCGCTGTTCAAACAGCACCTGCTGGGCGCGGTGACGTGGGCAGCGGGCGCGGCGCCGGGCGACTGCGGCGGCACGGTCGCGGCCCGGTTCCAGAAGGTGACGCTCGACGGCGCGCCGGACCAGCCGATGGAGCTGGACGTGGCCGCCGACGGCAGGGTCTTCTTCGTCTCGCGGTCGGGCAAGGTGAACATGATCCCCGCCAACGGCGGGGGCACACGCGTCATCGGCACGCTGCCGGTCTACGACGGCGGCGAGGACGGCGCCGTCGGGCTGGCCCTGGATCCCGGCTTCGCCACCAACGGCTGGATCTACGTCAACCACTCGCCGTCCAACGGCGGTGAGGTGAACCGGGTGTCGCGGTTCACCTTCAACGGAACCAGCCTCGACCTGGCGAGCGAGAAGAAGATCATCGAGGTTCCGGCGTACCGCAACGTCGACGAGCCCGGCCACACCGGCGGCTACCTGGCGTTCGGCCCGGGCGGCAACCTGTACATCGGGCCCGGCGACGACACCAACCCCAACGGCTCCAGCGGGTACGCGCCGATCGACGAACGGCCCGGCCGCGAGCACTACGACGCCCAGCGCTCCGCGGCCAACACCAACGACCTGCGCGGCAAGATCCTGCGCATCCACCCCGAAGCCGACGGCACCTACACGGTCCCGTCCGGCAACCTCTTCTCTCCCGGCACCGCCAAAACGCGTCCCGAGATCTACGCGATGGGCTTTCGCAACCCGTTCCGCTTCGCGGTCGACAAGGACACCGGCTGGATCTCGGTGGGTGACTACGGTCCCGACGCGGGCGGCGCGAACCCCAACCGCGGTCCTGAAGGCACCGTGGAGTGGAACCTGATCAAGCAGCCGGGCTTCTACGGCTGGCCGTACTGCGTCGGCAACAACATCCCGTTCAACGACTTCAACTTCGCCACCAACACCTCCGGCGCGAAGTTCACCTGCTCGGCGCCGGTCAACGACTCGCCCAACAACACCGGCCTGACCAGCCTGCCCGCCGCCAAGCCCGCCACGGTCTCGTACAACTACCACGCCTCCGCCGAGTTCCCGGAGATCGACTGCTGCGGCGGAGCAGCCCCGATGGGCGGCCCGTTCTACCACTACGACCGGGCGAGCGCCTCGGACCGCAAGTTCCCGGAGTACTTCGACAAGACCCCGCTCTTCTACGAGTGGAGCCGCAACTTCGTCAAGGAGTTCCGCCTCGACTCCTCCGGCAACCTCCTGAAGATCAATCCGTTCGTCGCCCAGCTCGCACCGCACGCGCCCATCGACATGAAGTTCGGCCCCGACGGTGCCCTGTACTACGCCGACTGGGGCAACGGCTTCGGCCACGACAACACCGACGACGGCGTCTACCGGGTCGACTACGTGGCCGGGAACCGCGCCCCCGTCGCCAGGGCGAGCGCCGACCCCGACTCGGGCAACGCGCCGCTGGCGGTGGCGTTGTCCTCGGCGGGCTCGTCCGACCCGGACGGCGACGCGATCACCTACGCGTGGGACTTCGGCGACGGCGCCACCTCCACCAGCGCAAACCCGTCCCACACCTACACCGCCAACGGCACCTACACCGTCAAACTGACCGTACGGGACCCCGGCGGGAAGACGGGCAGCACCACTCTGACCGTCAGCGTCGGCAACACCCGTCCCAAGGTCGTCTTCTCGGCTCCGCCCGACGGCGGGTTCATCGACTTCGGCGACCAGGTGGCCTACACGGTGAACGTCACCGACCCCGAGGACGGCGCCGTCGACTGCACCAAGGTCAACGTGATCACCGCGCTGGGCCATGACCAGCACGCCCATGACACCGGTCAGTACACCGGTTGCTCAGGGACGGTCGCCACCACCGCCTCCGGCCATGACGAGGCCTCCAACGTCTACTATGTCCTGTCCGCGGACTACACCGACAAGGGCGGCCTCAAGGGCAGCACCGGCATCACCCTGCAGCCCAAGCACAAGCAGGCGGAGCACTTCACCGGCTCGTCCGGGATCCGGATCGTCGATGAGCCCGGAGCCGAGGGCGGCAGGCGGATCGGCGACATCTCCAACAACGACTGGATCTCCTTCACCCCGGTCAACCTGTCCGGAATCGACACGGTGTCCTTCCGTGTCTCGGCGCCGTCCGGCACCGGGGCGTCCATCGAGCTGCACGCCGACTCGCCGACCGGGACACTCATCGCCTCCAGCCCCGTGCCGGCGACGGGGGGATGGAACACCTACGTGTCCCTGCCCGCGGTGCGGGTCAGCCGCCCCGGTGGCACCCACAACGTCTTCGTCGTCTTCAAGGCGCCGTCGGCGAACGCGTTCGACGTCGACTCCTTCACCTTCGCCGGTGAGGGCGTCGGGCAGGGCGGCGCCTCCGGCAGCACGAGTGCGCTGCGAGGCGCCGGGTCGAACCGGTGCCTGGACGTCAACGGCGCCTCGCAGCCCAACGGCGCGCAGGCGCAGATCTGGGACTGCAACGGGCAGGCCAACCAGCAGTGGACGTCCACGAGCGCGGGTGAGCTGCGGGCGTCCGGCGGCAAGTGCCTGGACGTCAACGGCGGAGGTACGGCGGACGGCTCAGCCGTGATCATCTGGGACTGCAACGGCCAGGCCAACCAGAAGTGGCGCGTCAACGCCGACGGCACCATCACGGCGGTCGGGGCGAACAAGTGCCTGGACGTGGCCGGTGCCGGCACCGCCAACGGCACCAAGGTCCAGATCTGGACCTGCAACGGCCAGAACAACCAGAAGTGGAACCGCGTCTGACGCCGACGTGACACCCGGACCTGGAGCCGGCCCGCCCTCCGCGGACCGGCTCCAGCCCCCGGCTGCGCCGCCGCCTCCGCCATGGGGCTGGGGTCCGCGTCCTCCGGCTCGGTGCGTGACCTCGTGCGTGACCTCGTACGTGACGAGGCGTCGTAGGCAGGCGCGGGCTTTCCTCGTCAGGGGGTATTCGACGTGGGGCCGCGGGGAACGGTGGCGTCATGGAGCTGTTTCCGGCGATGCCGCTGGCCGAGTGGCAGGACACCAAAGCGACGGTGCATCGGTTCTGCCAGGTGGTGGGCAAGGTCAGGCTCGCGTGCGGAGTCCGGCGCAACCACTGGTGGAACGCGCCGTTCCACCTCACCGGGCGGGGGCTCACCACCCGGCCGATGGGGCAGTCCGACGGCAACCCGATCTTCACGATCGACTTCGACTTCGTCGCCCACCGGCTGATCGTCACCACCCTGGACGGCCGGACGGTGTCGTTCCCCCTGTACGGCCAGTCGGTGGCGTCGTTCTACCACGAGACCATGGGCGCGCTCGCGGCCCTGGACGTGCGGGTGGACCTGCCCGTGCCGCACCCGTTCGACCTGCCCGACGCCGACCGGCCGTTCGCCGACGACACCGAGCACGCCGCCTACGACCCCGCCATGGTCACCCGCTACTGGCAGGTCCTCAGCCAGGTGAACCTCCTGCTGGAGGAGTTCGCCGCGGGCTACTCGGGCAAGATCAGCCCGGTGCACCACTTCTGGCACACCTTCGACATCGCCTGCACCCGCTTCTCCGACCGGCTGATCGAGCAGCCGCCGGAGGCCGACCCCGTGACCCGGGAGGCGTACTCCCGTGAGGTGATCAGCTCCGGCTTCTGGTTCGGTGACGACGCCTTTCCCGAGGCCGCCTTCTACTCCTACACCGCTCCGGAACCCGCCGGCCTCGTCGAGGAGCCCCTGCGTCCCGGCGCCGCGCGGTGGATCGAGCAGCGGGGCGGCCACCTGGCCGTGCTCCCGTACGCCGCCGCCCGCTCCGAGGCCGATCCACGCGCCGCCGTCCTCGACTTCTACGAGAGCGCGTACCAGGCCGGAGCACGACGGGCCGGCTGGGACATCGGCCGCCTGGCCTGCCCGGGCGGCGTCACCGACCCGCTGCTCGACGCCGGGACGTGACTCCGGTCCGGTGGGCCGCGGCGCCGCCCGCCCGAGGGCCGGAGAACCGGCGTCACCGCAGCAGCGCGGCCATCCAGGTCTCGACCTCGTCCGACCGGCGGGGCAGGGCGCCGGACATGAGACGGGCGCCGTCCGCCGTGATCACCAGGTCGTCCTCGATGCGGACTCCGAGCCCCCGGAACTCCTCCGGCAGCGTGAGGTCGTCCGGCTGCAGGTACAGGCCCGGCTCGACGGTCAGGACCTGTCCCTCCTCCAGCACCCCGTCCAGGTACGTCGCGGCCCGCGCCCGCGCGCAGTCGTGGACGTCCAGGCCCAGCATGTGACCGCTGCTGCACAGCGTGTACCGCCGGTACAGGCCCGACTCCATGAGCGCGTCCACGGGTCCTTCAGCAGTCCCCACTCCCGCAGCCCCTCGCAGACGACCCGCATCGCGGCCAGGTGGAAGTCGCGGAAGCGGGCCCCGGGCCGCAGCGCCGCGATCCCGGCCTCCTGCGCCTCGTACACCAGGTCGTACACCTGCCGCTGCACCGCGCCGAAGCGGCCCGACAGCGGCAGCGTCCGCGTGACGTCGGCCGTGTACAGCGAGTCCGTCTCGACGCCCGCGTCGAGCAGCAGCAGGTCGCCGTCGCGCAGCCGCCCGTCGTTGCGGATCCAGTGGAGCACGCAGGCGTGCGCGCCGGAGGCGACGATGCTCTCGTAGCCGACGGCGTTGCCCTCCAGCCGCGACCGCAGCCCGAACACGCCCTCCAGGTAGCGCTCCCCGCGCGGGTGCCCGAGCGCCGCCGGCAGGGCGCGCACCACGTCCTCGAAGCCGCGCGCCGTGGCGTCGACGGCCGACTGCAGCTCGCCGACCTCCCACTCGTCCTTGACCAGCCGCATCTCCGCCAGGAACGACTCCAGCTCCGCGTCGCCCTCGCCGGGCGGCACCAGCCCGTCCACCCGGGGGTCCACACCGCGCAGCACCCTGGCCGGCCCGCTGAGGACGAGGTCTCTCATGTGCGCGCACTCCACCTGGTACAGCAGCGCCGCCTCCGCCAGGTCCGGCCGCCGTCCCACCCAGAACTCGCCGTAGCGCCGGTCGCGGTAGAACTCCTCGCCCTCCTCGCGCGGCGAACGCGGCCGCACGTACAGGGTGGCCTCGCCGGACGGCTCGACGACGAGCACGTCGTCCGGCTCGCCCGCGCCCGTCAGATACGCGTACGCGCTGTGCGGGCGGAACCGGTGGTCGCTGTCGTTGCTGCGCGTCTTCAACGTCCCGGACGGCACGACCAGCCGCTCGCCGGGGAACCGGGCCGCCAGCGCGGCGCGGCGCTTGGCGGCCCAGGGCGCCACCGGCAGCGGCTCGACATCGGCGCGCCGGGTGTCGGCCCACCCCGTCCGCATGAACGCCGCCAGCTCCTCTGTGACGGGCAGGTCGTGGCTTCCGGTGTTGAGCTGTTCGGTCATCGGCGCGGGTCCTGACGGCTGGTGCGGGCGGCCCCCCGGCGGGGAGGGCCTCTGGTACGGCACGCAGCCTACGACAACCCTTGACGGTCTCCCCACCGGGTTGCTTGCCTGGTAAGACATCCCGTCCGGGCGATTGGCCGCCGCGAGCGACGGGTAACTTGAGAGCCGAGGTGGTGCAGATGCTCATCAGGACGATCCTGCGCAACAAGGGCAACAAGGTGACCACCGTGCCGCCTGATGCGACGGTGCGCGAGCTGCTGGCGGCGCTGGCCGAGTACAACATCGGAGCCGTGGTGGTCTCCTCCGACGGCGTGACGATCACCGGGATCGTGTCCGAACGGGACGTGGTGCGTCACCTGCACGACCTGGGCGCCGACATCCTGGAACGCCCCGTGTCCGCGATCATGACGTCGGAGGTGCGGACCGTCGGCCTGGGCGACAACGTCGACGAGCTGCGCAGGACGATGACGACCCACCGGTTCCGGCACGCGCCCGTCCTCGACGAGGGGCGGCTCGCGGGCATCGTGAGCATCGGCGACGTGGTCAAGAGCTCCATCGAGGAGCTGGAGACCGAGAAGGCGTCGCTGGTCGACTACCTTCACCGGTGACGGAGCTCCCGCCCGTTGACACGGGTGGGACGCTTGTCCGGTGATGTACGGACCTGATCACCCGGGCGACCATCCACGGGCGTCGAGCAGTCCGGTGGTCATCCTGCTGGTGTCGGGCCTGACCGGGTTGGTGGGGTTCGTCATCGGGTTCCTGGCGGGGTTCGGCGCGACGGGGACGGCGGCCGAGCCGGCGCCGCGCATGACGGTGCGGTTCGAGGAGCCGTCGGAGACGCCGCCCACGACCGTCCTGGAGTCTCCCGGGCAGGCCCGGGAGACGCCCCGGGCGGATGGCACTCCGGAGGCGGGCGCCATGAGCCCGGGGGCGGTCGGCGCGGGGCGCACGCTCGTCGTGGGCGTGGACATCCAGCCCGGCACGTACAGGACGGCGGGCCCCGCCGAGGGGCAGCCCATGTGTTACTGGGCGCGGCTGCGCAGCACCGTGGCGCAGCCCTCCGAGGTCATCGCGGCCGACATGCCGCGCGGCCCGGCCACCGTCGTCATCGCCCCGACCGACAAAGCCTTCCAGACCGGTGGCTGCGCCGACTGGACCCCCGCCTGATGTCGGTCTTTGATCAAAATGGTTGCAGCCCCCGTGGGAACCCACGAGCCTTACTCGCCATGCGCAAGAATTCGATCTTCGTAACGGCCGCTCTGGCCGGTGCTCTCGCCACCACCGGCCTCACCGGTGGCATAGCTCAGGCCGCGACCGGCCAGACCCCCGGGCCGGCGGCCGTCAAGGCCGCCCGCACCCCGCAGCCCACCCGGACGGCGGCTCCCAGGCCGAGCCGGACGGCGACGCCGAAGCCGACCGTGACCCGGACGGCGACGCCGAAGCCGACCGCCACCTCCAAGGCGACGTCCCCGGCCGCCTCGCTGCCCGCGCCCGTGGCGTGCGCCGGCTGCTGGAAGCCCGCCGTCGAGACGAGCTGGCAGTGGCAGCTCTCCTCCCTGCCGACCAAGCCCTTCCTCGACGTGCAGATGTACGACATCGACGGTTTCGAGGCCAAGAGCGGCGCCATCGTCAAGGAGCTCAAGGCCGACAAGCCCGGCCGGGGCGTGGTCTGCTACATCAGCGCCGGCTCGCGGGAGGACTGGCGTCCCGACGCCGCGAAGTTCCCCGCGTCCATTCTGGGCAAGGAGGTCGACGGCTGGAAGGGCGAGCGCTGGCTCGACATCCGCCAGTACGACGGCCCGCTCGGCGACATCATGAAGGCCCGCCTGGACATGTGCAAGGCGGCCGGGTTCGACGCGGTCGAGCCCGACCTCGTCGACGGCTTCGAGAGCGACACCGGCTTCCCGCTCAAGGCCTCCGACCAGCTCGCCTACAACACCTGGTTCGCCAACGAGACGCACAAGCGCGGCATGTCGGTCGCGCTCAAGAACGACATCGAGCAGATCCCGCAGCTCCTGCCGTACTTCGACTTCGCGGTGAACGAGGAGTGCTGGTCCAACAGCGAGTGCACCACCGCCCAGAACGGCGGTGACCACGGCTACGACCAGTTCGTCAAGGCCGGCAAGGCCGTCTTCCAGGTCGAGTACGACCTGGCCACGAGCAAGTTCTGCGCCCGGTCGAACGCCCAGAACTTCAACTCCCTGCTCAAGGACCTGGACCTCACCGCCAAGCGCACCGCCTGCCGCGGCAGGTAGCGCTCCGGACCCGACCGGCCCTGGCTGCTCGACCCGGGCGTGGCCCGCGTAGGAGGATGCAGCCAGGCCACCTCGAGGAGGACGACATGCCGGTGCTGCGGAGTCTCATGGAGAGCGTGCGCGACGGGAGGATCGAGGTCGTCGACCTGACCGCGCCCCTGTCCGAGGACACGCCGATCCTCCGGTTGCCGGAGCCGTTCGGCAACACGATCCCGTTCCGGCTGGAGGAGATCAGCCGCTACGACGACCGCGGCCCGGCCTGGTACTGGAACGACATCCACACCGGCGAGCACTCCGGCACGCACTTCGACGCGCCGATCCACTGGGTGACCGCCCGCGACGGCCAGGACGTCTCCCAGGTGCCGCCGCGCAGCCTGCTCGCCCCGGCGGTCGTGCTGGACCTCTCCGCCGAGGCGGGCAAGGACGCCGACTTCCTGCTCCAGATCGGCCACGTCAAGGAGTGGGAGCGGGCCAACGGGCCGCTGCCCGACGGCGGCTGGCTGCTCTACCGCACCGGCTGGGACGCGCGGTCGGGCGAGCAGGGCGCGTTCCTCAACGCCGACGAGACCGGGCCGCACACGCCGGGCATCTCGGTGGAGTGCGCGCGCTGGCTCGCCGAGGAGACGCCCATCCTCGGGCTGGGCGTCGAGACCGTCGGCACGGACGCGGGCGCGGCGCACTCCTTCGACCCGGCGTTCCCGTGCCACGCGTTCCTGCTGGGCGCCGGCAAGTACGGCCTGACCCAGCTCCGCAACCTCGACCGGCTGCCGGTCACCGGCGCCGTGGTGATCGCCCCGCCGCTGCCCATCGTCGGCGGCTCGGGCAGCCCGGTCCGCGTCCTCGCCCTCGTCGAGCACGAGGCGGGACAGGACGAGCGGGCGGGACAGGACGAGCGGGCGGGGCAGGCGGGGTGATCGTCGCCGAGGCGGTGGGGCGGACGCTCGCCTCGCTGGGCGCCGAGGCCGTCTTCGGCGTCGTCGGGAGCGGCAACTTCCACGTCACCAACGCCCTCGTGGAGCACGGCGCCCGCTTCGTCGCCGCGCGGCACGAGGGCGGCGCGGCGACGGCCGCCGACGCCTACGCCCGCACCAGCGGCAAGGTCGGGATCCTGTCGGTCCATCAGGGGCCGGGCCTGACCAACGCCATGACGGGCGTCGCCGAGGCCGCCAAGAGCCGCACCCCGCTGGTCGTGCTGGCGGGCGAGGCCACGGACGCCCGTTCCAACTTCCACATCGACCAGGACGCCCTGGTCCGGGCCGTCGGCGCCGTGCCGATGCGGGTCTCCTCCGGCACCGACGCCGTCGAGCAGACCGTCAACGCCTTCCGCGCCGCCCGGGAGGACCGGCGCACCGTCCTGCTCAACCTGCCGCTCGGCGCGCAGACGGACGTCGTGCCGTGGCGGGGGCCGCTGGGGGAGTTCCTCGACCAGATCGTCTCCGCCGGGCGGGCCGCCGCGTCCGTCCCGCTCCTGCCGCACGCCGTGCCGGGCGCCGGTGACGTCGAGGAGCTGGCCGGGCTGCTCGCGGCGGCGCGGCGGCCGGTGTTCGTCGCCGGCCGCGGCGCCCGGCACGCCCGGCGCGAGCTGGAGGAGCTGGCCGGCCTCACCGGCGCGCTGCTGGCCACCTCCGCGGTCGCGCGCGGCCTGTTCCGCGGCAACCCCTGGGAGCTGGACGTGAGCGGCGGGTTCGCCACGCCGCTGGCCGCCGAGCTGATCCGCGGCGCCGACCTCGTCGTCGGCTGGGGCTGCGCGCTGAACATGTGGACCACCCGCCACGGCACTCTCATCGGCCCGGACACGGTGCTCGTGCAGGTGGACCTCGACGACGCCGCCATCGGCCTGCACCGGCCCGTACGGCTCGGCCTGACCGGCGACACGGCCGCCACGGCCCGCGCCGTGATCGCCGCCGCCACCGTCTCCGGGGAAGTCGCCGTCTCCGGACAAGTCGCCTTCTCCGGGGGAGTCGCCTTGTCCGGGGAAGGCGACGACGAGGGGTACGGGTACCGTTCGCCGGAGCTGGCCCGGCGCATCGCCGCCCAGGGCCGCTGGCGCGACGTGCCGTACACCGACGAGGGCGGCGGCGGCCGGATCGACCCGCGCACGCTGACCATCGCCCTGGACGACCTGCTGCCCGCCGAGCGGACCGTGGCCGTCGACTCGGGCAACTTCATGGGCTACCCGTCGATGTTCCTGGATGTGCCCGACGAGCGGGCCTTCTGCTTCACGCAGGCGTTCCAGTCGGTCGGGCTCGGGCTCGCCACCGCCATCGGGGCTGCCGTCGCCCGGCCCGACCGGCTGACCGTCGCCGCCCTCGGCGACGGCGGCGCGCTGATGAGCGCGGCCGAGCTGGAGACCGTCGTGCGGCTCGGGCTGCCCATGGTGGTCGTGGTGTACGACGACGAGGCGTACGGGGCGGAGGTGCACCACTTCGGGCCGCACGGCTACCCGCTCGACCTGGTGACCTTCCCGCCGGCCGACCTGGCGGCGATCGGCAGGGGGTACGGGTTCGAGGCCGTCACGGTGACCGGGCGGGCGGACCTGTCAGGCGTCGCACGATGGCTGGAGGGGGCCCGGGAGCGCCCTCTGCTGGTCCACGCCCGGGTGACCCGGGATCGGGCTTCGTGGTGGCTGGAGGAGGCGTTCAAGGGCCATTAGCGCGCCCGGCCGCCCTCAGCGCAGCTTCCTGAAGCCGCGGGCCTCCTCGGCCGCCTCCAGCACCGCGTCCAGCGGCAGGCCGGCGCTCGCGGCCACCGCCGCCGCGATCGCGCCCTCCACGAACGGCACGTCGGCCAGCACCGCCCGGCCCGGCTCCTCCACCAGGCGCGCTGTGAGCACCGAGCTGCCCAGGTCGGCGATCAGCACCAGACCGTCGCCCTGGTCGGCGGCGCGCATCGCCCGCTCCACCAGGTCCACGCTGGTGCCCAGGCCGCCGTCCTCGGTGCCGCCCGCCGCCGCCACGGGCGTCGAGGCCCCGGCGATGCCGCGTGCCAGCGCGGCCGTCTCCTCCGCCAGCCCGGCGCTGTGCGCGACCAGAACCAGCCCGACCATCACGCGCCCTCCCGTCTCGCCGCCACGGCGGCCAGCGCGCCCATGATCAGTGCCGACGACGCCGCGCCCGGGTCCTCGTGCCCGACGCTGCGCTCGCCGAGGTAGCTCGCCCGTCCCTTGCGTGCCGTCATCGGCACCGTCGCCCGCGCCCCCTCCGCCGCGGCGGCCGCCGCCCGCGCCAGCGCCTCCGGCGTCTCCACCGCGTCCCGTACGGCCTCCGACAGCGCGCGGGCCGCGGGACCCAGCGCGTCGATCATCGTCTTGTCGCCCTCGGCCGCCTTGCCCAGCCGCTCCACCGCCATGACGCCCGTCCCGAACGCCTCGGCGAACCCGGCCGGCGTCACCGGGTCCGCCAGGGCCTTGCCGATCTGCCGGAGCGCCGAGCCGTACAGGGGGCCGGAGGCGCCGCCGACGCGGCGGATCAGCGTCGAGCCGGCCGTCATGAGCGCCTGCGCGGGCGAGTCGGGCGGCGACTCCCGCAGCGCCCGGAGGACCTCGGTGAAGCCGCGGTCGAGGTTGGTGCCGTGGTCGGCGTCGCCGATGGCGGCGTCCAGCTCGGTCAGCCGCTCCCGGTTCCGGGCGATCTCGCCGGCCGTCTCCTCCAGCCAGGCCACGAAGAACGCGGTGTCCAGCCCCGTGCCCGCCCCGGCGCTCATTCAGCGGCCCCAGCGCAGGGCCGGCGTCTCGACCGGGGCGTCCCACAGCCGCGTCAGCTCGTCGTCCAGCCGGCACACGGTGACCGAGAAGCCCTGCATGTCCAGACTCGTCACGTAGTTGCCGACCAGCGATCGCGCCACCCGGGCCCCCTTGCCCCGCGCGTACGCCTCCACCTCCGCGAACACCACGTACAGCTCCAGCAGCGGCGTCCCGCCCATGCCGTTCACCATGACGAGCAGGTCGCCCTCCAGCGGCAGGTCACCGTGGACGGCGTCCATCGCCACGGCCGCCAGCTCCCTGGCCGGCGCGAGCGGCACCCGGCTGCGGCCCGGCTCGCCGTGGATGCCGATGCCGAGCTCGACCTCGTCCGCCGGCAGGTCGAACGTCGGCCTGCCGGCCGCGGGCGTCGTGCATGAGGTGAGCGCGATGCCGAACGAGCGGCTGCGCCGCCCGACCTCCTCCGCCACGCGCGCCACGTCGGCCAGCGGCGCGCCCTCCTCGGCCAGCGCCCCGGCGATCTTCTCCACGAACAGCGTCGCGCCCGTGCCGCGCCGCCCGGCGGTGTAGAGCGAGTCCTGGACGGCCACGTCGTCCTCGACGAGCACGCCGGTGACCTCGATGTCCTCGCACAGCTCGGCGGCCATCTCGAAGTTCAGCACGTCGCCGGTGTAGTTCTTGACGATGTGGAGCACGCCCGCGCCGCCGTCGGCCGCCCGGGTCGCCTCGATGATCTGGTCGGGCACGGGGGAGGTGAACACCTCGCCCGGGCATGCCGCGTCGAGCATGCCGTACCCGACGAAACCGGCGTGCAGCGGCTCGTGCCCCGAACCGCCGCCGGAGACCAGCCCGACCTTGCCCGCGCGCGGGCCCTCGGCGCGGCAGACCACGTGGTCGCGCACGCGCAGTCCCGGGTGCGCCGCGGCCATCCCGGCCAGGGCGTCGTCGACCAGCGACCCGGCGGAGTTGATGAGCTTCTTCATGGTGTCGAGATGTGCCCGTTTTCACCCCCCGGCAAGCGTCGTGGGGTGGTGCGGAGCACACGGTCCGGCTGCCCATCACGGGGGAACCTAGGCTACCTTCGGCACATGGCTGAGATCGTGTACCCGCCGGTGATCGCCGCCGCGCGGACCCTCTTTCGCGTGCTCGACTACCGCTTCCATCTCGAAGGGACCGAGCACGTGCCGCGCACCGGGGGAGCGGTGCTGGTGAGCAACCACATCAGCTACCTCGACTTCATCTTCGCGGGGTTCGCCGCGGTGCCGTCCAGGCGGCTGGTGCGCTTCATGGCCAAGCAGGACGTGTTCGAGCACCGGATCTCGGGGCCGCTGATGCGCGGCATGCACCACATCCCCGTCGACCGGGGCGCCGGGGCCGGCTCGTACGCGACCGCGCTGCGCAAGCTCAAGGCGGGCGAGGTGGTCGGCGTCTTCGCCGAGGCCACGATCAGCCGGTCGTTCACGGTCAAGGAGATCAAGAACGGGGCCATCCGCATGGCCCAGGCCACGAACGTGCCGCTCATCCCGGTGGCGCTGTGGGGCAGCCAGCGGCTGTGGACCAAGGGCCGGCCCAAGGCGCTGACGCAGCGGCACGTGCCCATCACGATCATCGTGGGGGAGCCGATGCACCCCAAGCGCGGGGAGGACGTCAACGCGCACACGACCGACCTGCACGGCCGGCTGACGGCTCTGGTGGACCGGGCGCAGCGCACCTACCCGGAGATCCCGCAGGGCGTGTGGTGGCAGCCCGCCCATCTGGGCGGCACGGCGCCGACGCCGGAGGAGGCCGCCGCCATGGACGCCGCCGAGGCGGAGGCCCGCGCCAAGCAGGACCAGGACTAGCCGGCCGTACCGGGGGGCGCTAGATCGCGGCCTGGTAGCTGCTGGCGCGCATGCCCGCCAGCAGCCCCGCGGTCTGCTCCGGCGTGAAGCGGCGCACCGGGTCCGGGTGCAGCAGCCCCTCGATGAGCGGCCGCAGCACCCCGGCGCGGCGCGGCGGCGGGTAGCCGCCGCTGCGGGCCATGCCGAGCACCGTCGCCGCGTCCTGGCCCGGGTAGGGCGGCTGCCCCTCCACGGCGCTGTAGAGCGTGGCGCCGAACGACCACATGTCGGCCTCCTTGCTGGCCGGCCCGCCGTGCAGCCTCTCGGGCGCCATGAACGCCGGAGTGCCCCGCAGCCTGCGGGAGGTCGTCATCCGGATGTCGCCCTCGGCCGTGGCGATGCCGAAGTCGGTCAGCACCACGCGGTCGCCCGTCAGCATGACGTTGGCCGGCTTCACGTCGCGGTGCAGCACCCCGGCCTGGTGGGCGGTGCGTAACGCGGCGAGCAGGTGCTGCCCGATCGCGGCCACGGACTGGGCGGGCAGCGTGCCCACCTGTGAGAGCAGCTGGTGGAGGGAGAGCCCGTCGAGGTACTCCATGACGATCCAGAGCTTGCCGCCCTCTTCGATGAGGTCGTGGACCGTGATGATGTTCGGGTGCGTGAGGCGGGCGGCCATCCTGGCCTCCCGGAGGACACGACGGCGCACCATCTCGGCCTCGCCGGTCAGCGTCAGCTCCTTGAGCGCGACCTCACGATGGAGTAGCTGGTCGAACGCCCGCCAGACGACTCCCATACCGCCACGACCGGCCTCCTCGGTCAGGAGGTACCGTCCGCCGATCTCCCGCATGCCATCCCCTCGTTGCCCGAGGTAATCATGTCATCTCACCACAGGTCATAGTGTGCCGAAAGCTAGGCGGATGTGCGGTGAACTGAATGATCGCTGGTCAGCGGCATGGAAAATGGTTCACGCGCGACACGCCACACGAGCCCGACGCCGACCAGGCAGACGCCCGCGGACCCCAGGAACACCGCAGGCAGCCCCGCGATCTCCCCCAGGAGCCCGCCGAGCGCGGCCCCCACGGGCATCCCGCCCATCCCGACCAACCGGTACGCCGAGTTGACGCGGCCGAGCAGGGCGGCCGGGATGAGCCGCTGCCGGGTGGACACCACGAGCACGTTCGCGGCGCCGCCGGTGACGCCCCACACGACGGCGACCGGGTACAGCAGCCACCCGACGGGCACCAGCACGGGCACCAGGTACAGCAGGGCGGAGACCAGCCACATGGTCAGCAGGGTCCGGCCCTCGCCCAGCAGGCGGGTCAGCCGCTCGGCCACCAGCGACCCGGCCACGGACCCGGCGGCCAGCGCGGTCATCATGAGGCCGTAGCCCTGCGGGGTCAGCCCCACCCGCGACCCTTCGCCGACGAGCCACAGCACGAGGACGCCGAAGTAGGCGGCGCTGGCGGTGTTCATCAGGCCGGCGGAGACGGCCAGGGTTCGCAGGAAGCGGTGCCCCCAGAGGTAGCGCAGGGCCTCCGCGATGTCCCGCCCCACACCGCCCTGGCGCCGCGCCTCCCCGGTGGTGCCGGAGGCGGCCGCGACCGGGGAGTAGCGGCCGCGCATGCCCAGCAGCAGCAGCCCCGCCGCGCCGTACAGCGCCGCCGGGGCGCCGAAGACGGCCGCCGGTACGAGCGTCACCAGGACGCCGGCCAGCGGCGCGCCCAGGAAGTCGTTGCCGATCATCTGCGCGCTCACCACGCGGCCGTTGGCGGCCGTGAGCCGGTCCTGGGGCACCGTCATCGGCAGGATCGTCTGGGCGGAGGTGTCCGCGAAGACCTCCGACACCCCGGCGACCAGCAGAAGCCCCAGCATGAGCCACAGGTTCAGCAGGCCGGACACGGCCAGCGCCCCGCCCGCCGCCAGCACCGCGGCGCGGGCGACGTTGGCGAGCACCATGACGCGCCGCCGGTCCGTACGGTCGGCGATCGCCCCGGCGTGCAGCGCGAACAGCAACCAGGGCAGCGTGACGGCGGCCCCCACGAGCGAGACCTGCGTCGGCGACCGGGTCAGCGAGACCGCCAGCAGCGGCGCCCCCACCTTCAGCACGCCGTCCGCCAGGTTGGACGACGCCGTCGAGGACCACAGGAACGTGAACGCGCGCCCGAGACGCGGCATGGGGGCCTCCGGTAGTGTGTAAGGGAAAGTGTGCATAGGTTTCTTTGCAAAGATAGGTGTGCACAGCTGTGCAAAGCAAGAGCTTCTCCGCGCGGACCCTCGACGCCAAGGCGCTGAAGTCGTTCGCCCATCCCCTGCGCCTGCGCCTGTACGAGCTGCTCGACGAGCACGGCCCCTCCACCGCCACCCGTCTGGCCGCGCTCCTCGGGCTGAACACCGGCGCCACCAGCTACCACCTCAGGGAGCTGGCCCGGCACGGCATGATCGAGACGGTCCCGGAGCTGGGGAAGGGCAAGGAGAAGTACTGGCGGATCGTGCCGGGCGGCTTCTCGTACGGCACTTCGCCCGAGGACGACCCGGAGACGGCGAGCGCGCTCGAGTTCCTGCTGGACGACCTCATCCGGCAGCGTGGCGAGGAGCTGACGCGCTGGCGCGACGAAGAGGCGACCACCCCCGAGGAATGGGTGCAGGCCAGCGGCCTGGCCCGCCGATCGCTCCGGCTGACGCGGGAGGAGACGGTGGAGATGCGCGACGAGGTCATGGAGGTCCTGGATCGGTACCGCGTCATGGCGGACCGGCGGCTGGAGGGCTCCCCGGGTGAGCCGGACCCGTCGCTGGGGCATGTGGTGGTGCACTTCGACGTGCTCCCGGTGGGAGTGGGTCACGCTTCCGGCGACGCGGACCCGCCGGACAATGGCGTGAAGGGACCGTGACGGGCCCGGTGGCCGCCGGAATGCTTGATCGACTTTGTGGAGGCGGTCCTCTAGGGTGGTGCGTTCGGTCCCCCCACCCCCCAGGACGTGCCGCATGCCCCGTCGTCACCTGTTGAGCACTCCCGCCCTGCTGGTCGCGGGCGGGTACCTCGTCGTGCTGGCGGTCGCCACCGTGATCGCGTTGACCGCCGGTGACCTCGGCGTGTTGTCGCGGGTCACCCTGTCCGTGGAGGCGGGCGAGGGCGTCGCGGCGACGTGGCCGAACGTGCTCGCCCTGGTGCCGGCCGGCATGGCGGTGGCCTGGGCGCTGTGGCAGGGCCTGCGCGGGCCGCTGGCCGGTCCACCGCCCGAGCTGGACCGGGACACGCGCCGGCTGCGGGTGACGCTGTACGCAGCGGCGGCCTCCTGGCTGCTCTTCCCGCTCATGTCGTCCTGGCCCTGGTGGGCGGCGGTGCTCGACACCGTGGTGATGTCGGTGCTCGTGCTGCGGTTCCACCCGGTGCTGGCACGCAACCTGGCGCATGCCGATCGCGTGCGGGCCGTGGGCGTGGTGGGGTACGGAGGTACCGCCGCCGCCGCGCTCCTTGATGTCCTGGACGTTCCCGTGCCGGGCCTGCTGCCCGTGATCTGCGGCCTGGCCGCTCTGATCTGGACCGTGCTGGTCCTGCGGGCACAGCGGCGGGACGGCCGCTGGCAGCCCGCCACGGTCCGGTACGGCATCGTCTCTGTGGTCCTGGCGCTGGCTGCCCCACTGATCGGCCTGCTGCCCTTCGGCCCGGCCACCCTCTTGGACGCCGCCGCGGTGATCGGCGGCGCCCTGGGGATGGTCTGGCTGGCCCGCTCCGCCCACGACCTCGCCGATCCGCGCCACCAGCCGGCCCCGCACCCGTCCACCGCGATGTGAAGGCGACGGCCGTGGGCCGGAACGCTTAGCGTGCCCGTCTCATCACACTGGGTATGGGCAACGTAAAGTGTTTGCTACAGTACGGTGAGTGTCCGAGCCCTCTCCGTAGGAGCCCGCGTGCCCGACGCCCCCGCCGTTCTCGACCCGGACCTGGACCTCGCGCTCCGGCTCGACCTCGACGTCGTCCAGTCCGGTGACGTCGCGGCCGCCGTCAGGGCTCAGGAGTGCGCGCTGCCCGAGCCGATGGTCGCCGATCCGTACGCGCACCTCTTCGTCGACGACACCGTCCAGAGGAGGACACGGGCCCTCGACCTGATCGGCATGACCCGGGGCGCCGTGGCCATCCGGGGGCGGCTCGGCGACGAGGTGATGGCCGGGGCCGTGGCGCGCGGGGTGCGCCAGGTGGTCGTGCTCGGTGCCGGGTGCGACACCCGTGCGTGGCGCTGTTACCTGCCCGCCGACCTCGTGCTGTTCGAGGTGGACGGCGATCCCCGGCGGCAGCGCGCCAAGGTGCGCATGCTGGCCGCCGCCGGCGCCCGCGCGCACCGCCATCACCGGCTGGTCACCGCCGACCTGTCCCGGCCGTGGTGCGGCCACCTGCTGGAGGCCGGGTTCGACCCCGGGGTGGCCACCCTCTGGCTGGCCGAGGGGCTGACCTACTTCTTCGGCGACACGGCTCTCGAGCGGCTGGCCTGCGACGTCTCGGCCCTGTCGGCGCCGGGCTCCGTGCTGGTGGCCGACGTGACGGGGCCCGGCTACTACACCGCCGGCTACGGCGACCGGTTCGTCGCCTACATGCGGACCCTCGGCGCGTTCAACGGGCCCGTCGATCCGTACCGCTGGCTGAGCCCGCACGGGTGGCACGTCGACACCTACGACAGCGGGATGCTCGCCAGCGGTCTGTGCCCGTGGCTGCCCGGCCCCGTGCCGGACCGGCTGCTGCGCTCCCAGTACGGCTTCCTGTACGTCCACGCGCGGCTGGATTCCTAGCCCGGGGTCCGGACCGGCGGGGGCACCGGCGTCACGCCTTCCCCGGCGACCGCGCTCCCCGACACGCCTGGCCCGGTGCGACGTCCCTGGCCAGCGGTGTTCGTAGGGTGCTGGTATGGGGTTCTTCGTCGTCACGTTCCTGGGCCTGGTGGTCGGCGCGCTGGTTCACACGCTGCTCGACCGGGCCCCCGGGCGGCGCACCCGGCCCCGCGTGATCGAGCTGTGGCTGCTGTGGTTCGTGGCCGGCGGCGGCGTGCTGTCCATGATCGGCGGGCTCGGGCACATCGGCCCCTACGCGCCGCAGGTCGCCGCCAGCATCGGGTGGGCGCACAGCCCCTTCCAGTGGGAGGTGGGGTGGGCCGACATCGCCGTCGGGCTCATCGGGTTCCTGAGCATCTGGAACCGGGGGTCGTTCATGACCGCCGCCGTGATCGCCATGGCCGTCCTCTACTGGGGTGACGCCATCGGCCACGTCATGCAGTGGGCCGCCCACGGCAACACGGCGCCGAACAATGTCTGGACCATCCCGACGGACACGCTGCAGCCGCTGATCAGCGTCGTCCTGCTGATCCTGTACCGGCGCTCAGGCCGGGCGGCCGCCGTTCAGTGACGCGCGCAGGCACTCGGCGGTCAGCGAGTTCCGGGCCTCCAGCAGCCCGAGCGGCGTCCCCTCGAACATGACCTCCCCGCCGGCGCTGCCCCCGCGCGGGCCCAGGTCGATGATCCAGTCGGCCTTCTTCACGACGTCGAGGTTGTGCTCGATGACGATGACGGTGTTGCCGGTGTCCACGAGGTGGTCGATGACGGCCATGAGGCTGTCGATGTCTGACATGTGCAGGCCGGTGGTCGGCTCGTCCATGACGTAGACGGTGCCCTTCTTGCCCAGCTCCGTGGCCAGCTTGATGCGCTGGCACTCGCCGCCCGACAGCGTGTTGAGCGGCTGGCCGAGCTGGAGGTAGCCGAGCCCGACGTCCACGATCGACCGGAGCGTCTCGGCGATCCGCGGCTCCCGGAAGAAGTCGGCCGCCTCGGCCGCGCTGAGCGCCAGCACCTCGCTGATGTCGCGCCCGCGCAGCTTGTGGCGCAGGACCTCCTCGGTGAACCGCTTGCCGGAGCACACCTCGCACAGGGTGATCATGGGGTCCATGAACGCCAGGTCGGTGTAGATGACGCCCTCGCCCTGGCAGGCCGGGCAGGCGCCGGAGGAGTTGAAGCTGAACAGGGAGGCGCTGACCCGGTTGGCCTTGGCGAACAGCCGCCGGATCTCGTCCATGATGCCGGTGTAGGTCGCCGGGTTGGAGCGCCGGTTGGTGGTCACGGCCGACTGGTCGATCATGACCGCCGAGGGGTGCTGATCGCGGAAGACCTTGTGGATCAGCGTGCTCTTGCCGGAGCCGGCGACGCCGGTGACGACGGTGAGCACGCCGGTGGGGATCTCGACGGTGATGTCCTTGAGGTTGTGCAGCGAGGCGTTCTTCACGGCCAGGTGCCCGGTGGGCCGGCGGAACTCCTCCTTGATCGGGAGCTGCTTGCGCATGCAGGCGCCGGTGAGCGTGTCCGCCCGGTGGAGTCCCTCGATGTCCCCCTGGTAGACGATCTCGCCGCCGTGGCGGCCCGCCTTGGGGCCGAGGTCGATGACGTGGTCGGCGATCTCGATGACGTCGCGGTCGTGCTCGACCACCAGCACGGTGTTGCCCTTGTCGCGGAGCTGCCGCATGAGGGTGGTGAGCTTGTTGACGTCGTGCGGGTGCAGGCCGATCGTCGGCTCGTCGAAGATGTAGGCGACCTCGACCAGGGAGCTGTTGAGGTGGCGGATCATCTTGATCCGCTGGGACTCGCCGCCGGACAGGGTCGAGGTCTCGCGGCTGAGGGTGAGGTAGTCGAGCCCGAGGTCCACCATGTGGCCGAGCCGTTCGAGCAGGTTGTCGCGCAGCGTCGTCACCCGGGTGGAGCTGATCTCCCTGACGGCCTCCATCAGGTCGCCGATCTCCAGCGCGGAGAACTCGGCGATGTTGCGGCCGTTGATCCGGCAGCTCAGCACCTCCTTGTTGAGCCGCCGGCCGTCGCAGGTGCGGCAGGGCGACACCGACACCACGCGTTCGAGCGCGGCGCGGTTCTTGGCGCTCATCTCCTCGGGGCTCTTGCGGATGTAGAGCCGGTCGAACTTGGGGACGAGGCCCTCGTACTTGGAATTGATCTGCCCGCCCTGCCATTCGAGCGGGACGGACCCCTCGGCGCCGTGGAGCAGGGCGTCCCATTCTTTGTCGGTGTAGTCGCGGAGTTTCTTGTCGACGTCGAAGAGGCCGGAATTGGCGTACAGCTTCCAGAACCAGCCGCCGACCGCGAACGCCGGATGGTCGATGGCGCCCTCGCCGAGCGAGCGGGACCTGTCGAGGAGCTTGTCGAGGTCGAGCTGGACGCGCCTGCCCAGCCCCTCGCAGTCCATGCACATGCCGGCGGGGTCGTTGAAGGAGAAGGAGTTGGAGTAGCCCACGTAGGGCTCGCCCGCGCGGGAGAACAGCAGCCGGAGCAGCGCGTACAGGTCGGTGATGGTGCCGACCGTGGAGCGGGAGTTCCCGCCGATCCGCTTCTGGTTGATGATGATCGCGGTGGACAGGCCCTCGATGGTGTCCGCGTCCGGCTGCCCGTACTTGGGCAGCCGGTTGCGGACGAACGCGGTGAACGTCTCGTTGAGCTGACGCTGGGATTCGGCCGCGATGGTGTCGAACACCAGCGACGATTTTCCTGAACCAGACACGCCGGTGAAAACGGTTATCTCATGTTTGGGCACCTCGACCGAGATGTCCTTGAGGTTGTTCTCCCGCGCCCCGTGAATGGTGATGTACTTCGGCTGCATACAGGTCCCCGCCTCTGGTGAAATGGCCTCCTGTTCACGCTAGAGGAGAACCCGGTCACATCCTGACCGCATATTTCAGCGCGGCCGTAACCAGGCGGGCAGCTCGGTGAGCCGGGCGGTCTGCGATCCCTTCCGCCCCCAGCGCAGGTCCTCGAACGGCACCGCGAGCCGCGCGCCGGGGAAGTCCTCCCGCAGGACGCTGATCATGACCCGAGACTCCAGCTGCGCCAGCTGCTCGCCGATGCAGTAGTGGGCGCCGTCGCCGAACGTCAGCCGCCGGCTCGCCGGGTCCGCCCGGTCGGCGTTGATGCCCTCGATGTCGATCAGGACCGGCGCGCCCGGAGGCAGCAGCGTCCCGCCGAGCACCACCTCCTGCGCGGCGAAGCGCCACAGCGTGTACGGCACGGGCGGGTGCTCGCGCAGCATCTCCTCCACGAAGGTCCCCGGGTCGGCGTCGGGGGCGAGGTGCCCGGCCAGGGTCTCGGCGAGCAGGAACCCGAGGAAGGACCCGGTCGTGTCGTGCCCCGCGAAGATCAGCCCCATGATCATGTAGATGAGCTTGTCGGGCGGCACCTCGCCGAACTCCGCCACGGCCCGCTCGTACAGGACCCTGGTCATCGTGTCGGCCGTGCCCTCGATCGCCGAGCCGACCGCCTGGGACAGCAGGTCCTCCAGGGCCGAGGTGTCGTACTCGGCGTCGCTCGCGGTGCCCAGCGCGAGCGCCTTCATCGCGCCGACGGCCTTCCTGGCCATGGCCGGGTCGGTCACCGGCACGCCCAGCAGGTCTGAGATGACCAGCAGGGGGAAGTTGTAGGCGAACCCGTCGATCAGCTCGGCCGGCGTACCCGAGGCATCGGAGGCGTCGGCCAGGTCGGTGAACAGGTTGCGGGCGATCGTCGTGACGCGGTCCGCCGAGGCGGCCAGCCGGCGCGGGTTGAAGGCGGGGGCGTGCACGCGGCGCAGCCGCCGGTGGTCCTCGCCGTCCACCGCGATCAGGGTGAACGGCCGGTACTCGGGGGCGGGGCTGTCGAGCCCGTCCTCGATCCCGTGCCACGCCTCCGGCGCCAGCCCCGGATCCTTGACGAACCGGGGGTCGGCCAGCACCGACTTGGCCAGCGTGTAGTCCGTGACCACCCACACCGGGCCGCCCGCGGGCGCCTGCGCCCGCACCAGCGGGCCGCCGGCCCGCAGCTGGTCGTGCACCTGCGGCTTCTCGCGCATCGACTGCATCGGGCACTCGAACGGATTGACCTCGACCACGGGCTCGGCGCTCATGACAGCACCGAGAACCCGGCGCCGTGCGGGTCGAGCAGGTCGGCCCGGCGTCCCAGCGGCGTGTCGGAGGGCGGGTTCTCCACGGAGCCGCCCAGCTCGACGGCCCGCCGCGCCGTCTCGTCGCAGTCGGCGACGCCGAACGTGACCGCCCAGTACGGCCGGACCGCCCCGGTCTCGCCCAGCTTCCGCACGCCGCCCACGGTCCTGCCCTCCACCTGCCAGACCGTGCCGCCCGCGCCGGGGGCGGTGGTCAGGCCGAGCGTGTCGCGGTAGAACGACGCGGCGCCCTCCGCGTCCGTGGTGACCAGCTCCACCCAGCGCACCGAGCCGGGCCGCCCCATCACGTCGGCCCCCTGCATCGCCATCGGCTCCCACACGGCGAACGCGGCGCCCGCCGGGTCGGCGTAGACGGCCATCCGGCCCAGTCCCATGACCTCCATCGGCGTCATGATGGTCTCCCCGGCGGCCTTCGGCACCCGCTCGTCCAGCGCCTCGGCGTCGTCGGTGGTGAAGTAGACGGTCCAGATGGCCGGCATGCCCTGCTGCTGGTCGGGGCCGTAGGGGCGGTGGTACGGGGTGTCGATCTGGTGGTAGGCCACGGCCGCGACCAGCTTGCCGTCGTGGTGGAAGGTCGTGTAGCCGCCCGCCTCGGGCTCGCTGATCTCGGTCGCCGTCCAGCCCAGCAGCCCGGTGTAGAACGCCACCGAGGCCGCCACGTCCGGCGAGCCCAGGTCGAACCAGGACGGCGAGCCGGGAGCGTATGTGGTCACAATGATTCCCTTTCACTGATGGCGGCGGCGCTGGCGTCCCAGAGCCGCGCGGCGAGGTCGGCGCCGGCCGTCGGGCCCTTCACCGGGTGCGGCCGCCGGTCCATGTAGTAGCCGCCGGGCGCGATCCCGTCGGCGGGGGCCGTGGCCAGCCACAGAAGCGTGTCCGCGGCCCGGTCGGGCGTGCGCAGCAGCGGGTTGAAGCGGAAGTACCAGGACGCGATCGTGCCCCGGCCGATGAGCGTGCGGACCTCGCCGGGATGGAAGCTGACCGCGAGCACGTCGGGCCAGCGCCTGGCGGCCTCCGCGGCGAACAGGATGCCGGCCTGCTTGGACGCGCCGTACGCCCGGCCCGCGCCGTAGCGGCCGCGCTCGGCGTTGAGGTCGTCCGGGTCCAGCCGGCCGGTGGTGTACGCGTCGGAGGAGGTGACGATCAGCCGCCCGCCGGCCAGCCGGTCGCGCAGCAGGTGCGCCAGCAGGAAGCCGGACAGGTGGTTGACCTGGATCGTGCTCTCGAAGCCGTCGGCGGTGAGCGTGCGCGTCCGGAACATGCCGCCCGCGTTGCTCGCCAGCACGTCGATGTGCTCGTAGCGGCCGCGCAGGTCCTCGCCGGCCGCGCGGACGTCGTCGAGCCGGGCGAAGTCGGCCCCCAGCCCGTACGGCCGGACCCGGCCGACCTCGGTCAGCTCGCTGACGACGGACCTGAGCCTGGCCGGGTCCCGCCCGACGGCGACCACGTGGGCCCCGCGCCGGGCGAAGCCGACGGCGGCGGCGCGCCCGATCCCCGAGGTGGCGCCGGTGACCACCACCGTGCGGCCGGCCAGCTCCCGGGCCGTCACGCCCGTCCCAGCTCGCCGACGAACTCCACGAGCTCCTTGGGGGTGGTGATGTCCCCGAGCTCGCTGTCCGGCAGCTTGCGCCCGCACGCGCGCTCCACGTGGTGGACGATCTCCAGGAGCGCCAGCGAGTCGTAGCCGAGATCCTCGAAGGTCCTGGTCTCGAACCCGTCGACCAGCTCGATCGTGTCGTCGTCGCCCGCGACCTGCCGCATGATCTGCTTCAGCTCGCCGAGACTGAACTGGGTCATCTTCCCGCCTCTTCGTCGTCGGCTGTTTCCGGGGGGCGGCGGTCCGCCCGCGATCAGCTTGGCGACGCTCCGTGCAGTCGCGCTGGAACGGCGATGGACTATCGCTTGTCAGGCGCCCCTCCAGCCGCGGACGGGATCGTGAGGCCGCACGACCGACTCGCGGAGGGCAGGCCGAGATGAACGCGGTGAACGCTGTGAACGCACAGCAGAACGAGGCTCAGTACGTCGAGGCGCAGCACTTCTACGCGCGCCAGATGCAGCTCCTGGACGCGGGATCGACCGACGAGTGGGCCGCCACGTTCACCGAGGACGGCGTCTTCGAGGTCGGCGGCACCGCGGTCCACGGCTCCGGGGAGATCGCCAAGGCGGCCCGCAAGGTCGCGGACGAGTTCGCCGCGGCGAAGATCGTCCGCAGGCACTGGATCGGGATGCTGACCGTGACCCCCGAGGGGGAGGGACTGACGGCCCGCAGTTACGCCCTGGTGCTGGAGATCCCCGACGGCGGCGACGTCGTGGTGAGGCGCAGCACCGTGTGCACCGACCGGCTGGTCCGGTCGGACGGCGGCTGGCGGGTCAGGCACCGCCGGGTGAGCCGGGACGGGCTGGACCCCGCATGAGCGGCGCCCCGCCCACCTACGCGATCCGGTCCCGGCCCAACGGGCGGCTGACGGCCCGCATCGCCCGGTCCATGCTGGCCGGCGACGGGCTGGAGACGTTCTGGTCCTGGTACACCGAGCGGGCCGCGCGCAGCACCCACCGCGTCACGCGCGTCCCCCTGGACGAGCTGGCCGGATGGACCCGCGACCCGGAGACGGGCGACCTCGGCCACGACAGCGGCAAGTTCTACAGCGTCACCGGCATCGACGTGCACATCCCGGGCGCCCCGGTGCCGCGCTGGAGCCAGCCCATCATCGTCCAGCCCGAGGTCGGCATCCTCGGCATCCTGGTCAAGGAGTTCGACGGGGTGCTGCACTGCCTGATGCAGGCCAAGTTCGAGCCGGGCAACGCCAACGGGCTGCAACTGTCGCCCACGGTCCAGGCCACGAAGAGCAACTTCCAGCGGGTGCACCGCGGCAAGGCGGTGCCGTACCTGGAGTTCTTCCGCGACAGCGCGCGGCACGGGGTGCTCGCCGACGTGCTCCAGTCGGAGCAGGGCGCGTGGTTCTACCAGAAGCGCAACCGCAACATGATCGTCGAGGTGGACGGCGACGTCCCGGTGGGCGAGAACTTCATCTGGCTCACCCTGGGGCAGCTGCACCGGCTCCTGAGCGTGGAGAACCTGGTCAACATGGACACCCGCACGGTGCTGTCCTGCCTGCCGTTCACCAGCCAGGACAGCCATCCCCTGATCGTCGTCCCGGAGGACGACTTCCACCAGGCGCTGGTGCGCTCGTGCAGCGCCGTGGAGGGCAGCCTGCACTCGATGCCGGAGATCCTCAGCTGGATCACCGGCATCAGGGCGCAGTCGGAGGTGGTCACCCGGGTCACGCACCTGACGCGCGTGCCCCGATGGCACCGGGCGGACGGGGTCATCGCGCACGAGAGCGGCCTGTTCTTCCGGGTGATCGGCGTGGACGTGGCCGGCGGCTCGCGGGAGGTCGCCTCGTGGAGCCAGCCGATGATCGAGCCGTCGGGCAACGGCATCGTGGCGTTCGTCGCCCGCCGGATCGACGGGGTGCTGCACGTCCTCGTGCACGCCCGCGTCGAGCCCGGCTACGTCAACGTGATGGAGCTGGCGCCCACCGTGCAGTGCACCCCGGGCAACCTGGGGGCGCTGCCGCCCGAGGCCCGCCCCCGGTTCCTGGACGTCGTGCTGAACGCCCCGCCCGAGCTGGTGAGGTACTCGGTGGCGCTGTCGGAGGAGGGCGGCCGCTTCTACAACGCCGTCAACACGTACGTCGTGGTCGAGGCGGACGTGGACGTGGTGGACGGCGCCGACTACCGGTGGATGACCCTGCACCAGCTCGCCGAGCTGCTCCGGCACAGCAACTACCTCAACGTGCAGGCCCGCAGCCTGGTGGCCTGCCTGCACAGCCTCTCCTCGCCGTCCGTCGCCGCCCAGGTCCGAAGGTGAGATGCCGATGCGTGTCCTGTTCACCACGTTCGCCGCGCCGTCCCACTTCTACGCCCAGGTCACCGTGGCCTCGGCGCTGCGCACCGCCGGCCACGAGGTCGTCGTCGCCAGCCAGCCGGACCTGGCCGACACCATCGCGGCCGCGGGCCTGCCCGCGGTCTCCGTCGGCCCGTGGCTGGAGCTGGAGCCGGAGACGCAGAAGGCCACCTCCAGCTTCTCCGACGACCGCAACCTCGGCGGGCTGGCCATGAGCAACTCCCGCCACGACCCGTTCCCCTGGGAGCACGCCATCGGCATGTTCAGCGCGATGACGGCGTTCGTGTTCCAGAACGTGTGCGCCGAGCCGATGGTGGACGACCTCGTGGCGCTGGCCCGTGACTGGAGGCCGGACCTGGTGATCTGGGACCCGCTGACGCTGGCCGGGCCGGTGGCGGCCCGGGTCGTCGGCGCCGCCCACGCCCGGCTGCTGTTCGGGCCCGACCAGATGGGGCGCAACCGTATCCGCTTCCGCGAGATGCTCGACCGGCGGCCGCCCGAGCTGAGGGACGACCCGCTGGCCGAGTGGCTCGACTGGACGCTCGGCCGGCACGGCGAGCGGGTCCGCGAGCACGACGAGGAGCTGGTGCTCGGCCAGTGGACCATCGACCCGACCCCGGCCTCCCTGCGCATCCCGCTCGACCTGCACTACGTGGGCGTCCGCTACGTGCCCTACAACGGGCGCTCCGTCCTGCCCGGCTGGCTGCGGGAGCCGCCGCCGTACCCGCGGCGGATCTGCCTGACGCTGGGCGTGTCGCTGGGCGAGGTCGAGGACGGCGGCACGGTCGCCGCGGCCGACCTGCTCGCCGCGGTGGACGGGCTGGACGTCGAGGTGGTCGCCCTGCTGCCCGCCGACCTGCGCGAGCGGCTGGGCACGCTGCCGGCGAACGTGCGGGCCGTCGACTTCGTGCCGCTCAACGCGCTGCTGCCGTCGTGCGACGCGATCGTGCACCACGGCGGCTCCGGCACGTTCATGACGGCGCTCGCCCACGGCGTCCCGCAGCTCATCGTCCCCGACATGATGTGGGACTCCATGGAGAAGGCCACGGGGCTGGCCGCCTGCGGGGCCGGCACGTACATCGAGGACCAGGACAAGCTGTCGCCCGAGCGGCTGCGCGAGCGGATCCTCGGGCTGCTCGACGACCCGTCCTACGCCGCCGCGGCGGCGCGGATGCGGGCCGAGGTGGTCGGCACGCCGAGCCCCAACGACATCGTTCCGGTCCTGGAACGGCTCACGCTGCTGCACAGGGAGGGGAAGGCCGGATGAGCGGGACGGCGATCGTCACCGGAGGCGGGTCGGGCATCGGGCGGGCCACCGCGCACGCCTACGCCGAACGGGGCTGGGACGTGCTCGTCGTCGGCCGCGACGCCGGCGCGCTCAAGGAGACCGCGGCGGGCCACGACCGCGTGCAGCCGTTCAGCGCCGACCTGACGGACAGCGGCGCGCCCGAGGCCGTGGCCGAGGCCGCCAGACAGCGCTTCGGCCGCGTCGACGTGCTGGTCAACAACGCGGGCGCGGGCGTCTTCGGCGCGCTGGGCGGCCTCGACCGGGCCCAGGTGGAGGCGCAGGTCGCGGTCAACCTCGTCGCGCCGGTCATGCTCACCCAGGCCGTCCTCGACGATCTCGCCGCCACCGGGGGAGTGGTGGTCAACGTCAGCTCGGCCGGCTCCCTCGGGCTGCGCTCCTGGCCGCACAACGCGGTGTACGGGGCCACGAAGGCGGGCCTGGACGTGCTGACCCGGTCCTGGGCCGTCGAGCTGGGGCCGCGCGGGATCCGGGTGGTCGGCCTGGCCCCCGGGATCGTGGACACGGCCGCCGGGGTCCGGGCGGGGATGTCCGAGGAGGACTACGCCGCGTTCCTGGAGGGGATGCGCGGGCGGATCCCGGCCGGGCGGGTCGGGCGGCCGGAGGAGATCGCCTGGTGGATCGTCCAGATCACCTCCCCGGAGGCCGCCTACGCCAGCGGCACGGTGTTCGCCGTCGACGGAGCCCTCTCGGTGACCTGAGGCCGGAGCACCCTGAACGGCCGCAGCTCGCTGCAGATCGACAACGGCGGCACCCGCGACGCGGTCGTCACCATGGTCAAGGGCGGCTCGAAGACG